>NZ_JALNUM010000089.1:0-26166 GCF_026540795.1 Methylobacterium sp. GC_Met_2 | reverse complement strand
GCGGCATTATTCCCGGCTGGAACAATGGCCGGGGCGAGGGCGGCACGGCGCAGCGTGGGCAGCTCGAGGAACCCGTTCTCCTCGATGTAGGAGGCGAGGAAGGCGGTCCCGGTGCAGAGGCCGGCGATTGAGAAGGCAGCGAGGGCGGCGAGCATGGGTGCCCCCTCAGGCTGCGAGAGCGGAGGGGAGGACAACGACGCGGCAGCCCCCGTAGACGCGGCCGGCCTCAAGAGCAGCGAACGCCTCGGCGTCATCCAGCGTGCGGTAGTTGAAGCCGATTTGGCCCTGCCCGCGATGCCCGTCCTTGTAGGCGGTGCAGACGGTGACGGCGAAGTTACCGTTGCCCTGGCGGGTGATCGCGATGGCGCGGTCAACGATGGTCAGGCTGTCAGAGCGGCCTGTCGTGTTGGCGTAGAGAGTGGCGAACATGGGCGGGGCTCCTCAGTGCGCAGCGGCGCGGTGGGCGGCCTTGGCGACCTGCCAAGCAGCCTTGAGAGCAGAGGACAGCGCCTCGCGGCGGGAGACGCCGCAGCGCTCCATGATGCCGGGGGCGGCGCGGCAGGCAGCGGCCATGATGGCGGTGCGGTCGTACCGGCCGGAGACGACGAGGGGGCGCTTGCTGGCGCCGAACTGGATAAAGGCGCGGGCGGACAGGAGGCCAGCGGGGATCTTGGGCTTGCTGTCGTGCAGCGAGCGGGAGAGGCGGGTCCAGGAGACGGTGCGGTACGACATCGGTCTGTCTCTCAACGGCCAATGTGATACTTATGGCGACATACAGGACGGCTTGTCAACACGGGTAGAAGGTTATATTTTTAGCGACATGGCTGGAGATGCGTTGTGACCGAGTTGACCCCGGAAATGTGCCGCGCCGGGCGCGCACTGGCTCGGCTTGACCAGAAGGCCTTGTCTGAAGCCTCAGGAGTCCCGTTGCCGACGATCAAAGCGTTCGAGACGGTCCGAAGCGTGGACGGGAAGCCGTCGCGGCGCCTGACCACGATGAACAATCGTGCCCTGGTCGCAGCCTTCGAAGCCGCCGGCCTTGAGTTCATCCCCGAGAACGGCGGAGGGGCCGGGATCCGGTTCAAGTTGAGGAAGGACGGTACGCAGGGCGAGCACTGACGAGCGCACCCTTGAGCTTCGCGGTTCTAGTCCCAGATCAGCAGTAGCCGCCTCGGGGTAGCCGTGCTCGACGCCCTCGCCTGTTCGATCGCTCAGACTGCCGCCGATGTTCTCGGCAGGCGCAGCGACGCGCACGGCGGGGCCTATGTCTCGGATGAGGCGATCGGCGCGCATCTGTGGTTCGAACGCGGCTTCACGGACCACGACGAATTAGTCTCACTCATCAACCACACCCGGCGGCTACTTGACGTGCGGCCCTCGCCCCGGGCGGTCTGGGTACCGTACCGAAAGCCAGTGCAGCTCAGCTTTGAACTTGGGGCTGCCTGATGGGTCGCCGGGATCCTGAGCCCCCGCGGATGTTCGACATCTTCGATCGGATCGCGGCCGAGGCGGTGGAGCGGGCCAAGGCCCAGAACCAGGCCGTTGCCCTTGAGCGGAAGATCCGGGCGCCTCACAACCGGCGCTCGAATTGGACAGGCGACCGGCAGACGCTCCACGAAATCGGCAGCCTGATACAGCTTCGCCACCAGGGCCCTTGCGATACGGACGACGGCGAAACCTACCTGCGCGCTGCCCTGCCCTGGATCATCACCAAGGCAGGCGGGTTCCTCTCCGAGGATCATGAGGCGCGCGTCGCCGACTGGTGCCGGGTCTCCGTTCCCCGCCTCGACCGTGCCGCCATCCGTGAGTGCATCGCCGAGGCCCGGGAGCGCGACGGGCGGCAACGGCTCTGGTGGTCCGCCCAAGAGTTGGGCGACCTCCTGCGCCTCACGACAGACGAGCGGGAACGGTCGCGGATCACGCGCATCCGCCCGGCCGGAATGACGCCTCGGAGGTTCGCGGCCTATCAGAAGGGTCGGGAAGCGGTGAAGGCCAAGGCCCGCCGCATCGCCCAGGGGTCCACGCCCCGGGAGCAATCTAAGGCTCAGCTAGAGCCATGGTTCGCCCTCAACATGAGCCGGGCAACCTACTTCCGGCGACAGCAGGCCGGTACCCTTCCATCCCAGATCCGAGACCGTGAGACTGTTTCGTCGGCAGCAGGTACGAAGTACCTACAGCCCGCGACGGACCGGTCTCACATCGCAGAACGAACCGTTCCGGGTCCAGCGAGCAAGCCCCGCCCGAGCCAAGGCGTCGGCGCTGTCGGGCATACGCCCAGTGGCAAGGCGAGGGCAGTCCCACCCGGTCGTGCCGTGGCGCTGCCTCTACCGGAAGGGGGAGTTTCGGAGCACCCCGACATGCTCGGGGGTGGGGAGTGGCGACAGATCGGGGCGCCGCTCAGCGACTATGCCGGAGGGGTTCTGCCTGACAACCTCGTGCGTGCAGTCCGCGACGCGCAGCGAGTCCGGCAGATGACGCAAGAGGCGGTCGCCCGTCAGATCGGGGTCAGCCGACCACAGCTCGCCAATGCGTTGCAGGGTCGCTTCGGTCTGAGCCGGAGTGCCGCAGCCAATCTGCTGACGTGGCTTGCTGCCTGAATTGCTTCGTCATCGTGCCGGCGGCGTCAGTCGCCCGCCGTCAGGCGGGACCAACGACAACCGCTGAGCTGCCGCAGATGGTTAGGCCCTCAGATCAGGGCTTCGTCGCGATCGCGCCCATGACGGCGGCTGTCACGGCGTTCCTGAACGTCTTCTCCTGAGGGCCAGGCTTGCCTTTAAGCTCAGAGATCTCGGGCGCGGCGGCTACCGCTGCGGTTATATCGACGCTGTGTCCGCTCACGAACCGATAGGGGCCGGTATCGGGGTCCCTCATGTAGAGGTCCACGGCGGCCACGATCTCACTGCTGCTGATCGTACCGGCTTTCCGGAGATCGGCGATGGTCGGGCGTGCGGCGGCCATGGTGTCCGTGGATCAGGTGGTACGGGGACGCCACGCGTCCTAGCGCCCGGCTGGACCAACATAGGCTGATGGGACGGGCTTTCAGCCACATGGTCTATACAAGCGGTCTGCCGTAGCTCGGCCGCATGTCAGCCAGTCTCGCCCCCGCCCTGATCCCAAACCCCGTTGCTATCTGGCACGGCGCCATCGAGAACATCTCGCCTCACGCCTCGCCCTGCCGGTATCTCACCCCGGCCCGCTGGATGCCGATACGGGAGGCCGCCATCGACTTCTGCGACCGGCTCGGCTCCGAAGCGCATCAGCTCGGCTGGACAGCGGAGGAGTTGTTCGCCGTCCACCCGGAGCATGGAACGCTGCGAGTCGAGTTCTGCGGCGCGCTGATGATCTCCGGCAGCAAGGCCGTGGCGGTGGAACCAACCCGGATCGTGTTCGATCGGGGATCAGGCTACCGGACGAAGCCAGGTCAGGTCTGGGGTATTCCGGTCTGGGAGTTCGCCATGAAGAGTGCGGGGCGATGAAGCGCCGACTCCTTGCCCCGATCGGCGGCACTGGCTCGCTCGTGGGCTTCACGGTGTTGGTGACGTCCTTGGCGGCCTGCGGTTTCACGGGCGTGGTGCCCTGACAGGCCGCAACAACTCCACCAAGACTGGCACCCGCACCGGCATCATCCACAAGCCAGCGGACGCGCCGGTATTGGAACCGCAAACGATCCGTCAATTTAATATAGGTTGAAATTACGGCGGAGCGTCGACGTGAGTTTTACGGTTGTAGGCCCCAAGGACGACCACGAGTTAGAGGATGCTGTACGTCGCGGTGTAGCCGACGGGTTAGCTCGGATGCTCGGAGTGCCGAAACACCCGGTCGGCGTTCAGGCGATCCTCGACAAGAACGCCCCCAAATTCGACAATGGGAGTGACGGCCAAAGCGACGAAGGCGCTGCTCCGCCACGAGCGTAGTCGAGATCTGAACCGCTCACCCCCTCGACCGGGAAGCCCATGATGACCGCTGTCATCACCACGGTCCGGCGCAAACCGGGATTGGTCGCCTCGTCGGCCAACAGCTTCTTGGCCTGCGGGTGCATCTCGATCGCCTTCGCCACGTCGACGGTGTGGCCGGACTTGAAGGCGAACGGCTTGGTGCCCTCATTTTTCCTTGTCAGGACGCGATCATCTCGCGGATGCGCGCCGCCATCGTGTCGACGGCGAATGGCTTGGTCAGCACCTGCATGCCCGGGTTGAGGTGCCCATTGCCGAGGACCGAGTTCTCGGCATAGCCCGTGATGAACAGGACCTTCAGCTTGGGGCGGTTCACGCGTGCCGCGTCGGCCATCTGCCGCCCGTTCATGCCACCGGGCAGGCCCACATCGGTGACGAGAAGGTCGATGCGCACGTCCGATTGCAGCACTTTTAGCCCCGTCACGCTGTCGGCGGCCTCGATGGCGGTGTAGCCGAGTTCCTCCAAGATGTCGGTGACCAACATCCGCACGGTCGGCTCGTCGTCGACGACAAGCACCGTCTCGCCCTGCTCGGATCGGGGGAGATCGGACGTACGCTCCGCTTCCTCGTGAGCCTCGCCGTCGCCGTGGTGGCGAGGTAGGTAGATGCAGACGGTCGTACCCTGTCCGACCTCTGAGTAGATCCGAACCTGCCCGCCCGATTGCTGGGCGAAGCCGTAGATCATCGAGAGCCCGAGGCCGGTACCCTCGCCAAGTGGCTTCGTCGTGAAGAACGGTTCGAATACCCGGGCGACCACGTCCGGCGGCATGCCGGTGCCGGTGTCGGTGACGCAGAGCGACAGGTACTGCCCCTCGGGGATGCCGTGCTTCTGCGCAGCCCACCGGTCGAGCCACCTGTTGGCGGTCTCGATGGTGATGCGGCCGCCCTCCGGCATTGCATCGCGGGCATTGATGCACAGGTTCAGCAGCGCATTCTCAAGCTGCGGCGGGTCCACCAAGGTCGTCCAGAGACCAGCAGCGCCGACCGTCTCCAGGTGGATCGAGGGGCCGACCGTACGCCGGATCAACTCCTCCATGCCGGAAATCAAGCGGTTCACGTTGGTCGGCTTCGGGTCCAGCGTCTGGCGCCGGGAGAAGGCGAGCAGGCGGTGGGTCAGCGAAGCTGCACGCTTGGCCGCTCCCTGGGCAGCCGCCATGTAGCGATCAACGTCGTTGAAGCGCCCCTGGCTCATGCGGGTCTGCATCAGTTCCAGGCTGCCCGAGATGCCGGCGAGCAAGTTGTTGAAGTCGTGCGCCAGCCCGCCTGTCAGTTGGCCGACTGCCTCCATCTTCTGAGCCTGGCGCAAGGCTTCCTCTGCGGCCTGCAGCGCCAGTGCCTGCTCTTTCTCGGCGGTGACGTTGCGGCCGCTGGCATAGATCAGGCCGCCCTCGGGAGCCGCGACCCAGGAGATCCAGCGATAGGTCCCGTCCTTGTGCAGGCAACGGGTCTCGTAGGCCGGAAGCTCGCCGGTCGAACTCGAAGCCAAAGCGCGCGTGCTGTTGGGATGATGATCGGGATGATTGAACGCGAGGTGGTTCCTGCCGACCACCTCATCGACGGCCCAGCCCAGGATGTTCGTCCAGGCCGCGTTGGCCGCGAGGAAAGTCCCGTCAGTGCCGACGACGGCTTGAAGGTCTCGCGAATGCCGCCAAACCTGGTCCCGTTCGCGGGTGCGTTCCTCGACGCGCTGCTCCAGGGTCTCGTTCAGGCCCCGCAGCGCATCCTCAGCCTGCCGAATGGTGGTGATGTCGCGGGACACCGACAGGATCTTATCCGGCCGTCCTTCGGGATCGAGGATCGGGGAGACCTGCACGTCCCACCATCGAGGCCTGCCGGCCATGGTGTTGGCCGGACCCTGGAACTGGCGCGACTGGCCCAGCTTCGCCGCAGCGATGGCCGCCGTAGCCTCCGTGTTTCCTTGTCCCTCCCAGAACGACGGCCAGGGACAGCCCCGGATCAGGTTGAAATCAGAGACCTCCATGACCTCATAGCCGCCCTCGTTCATGAAGGTGAGGTTGCCGTCGAGGTCGAGCACCTTGATGCAGTCGCGGCTGCTGGCCAGCACCCGCCGGTTGAACTCCTCGCTCTCGCGCAGCGCCTGTTCCGCCCGGACGCGCTCGGTGGTGTCGTAGCCGCCGACAAAGATGCCGGTGACGGACCCGTCCTCATCACGGATCGGCCGGTACAGCAGGTCGATGAACCGCTCCCTGTCCTCGCCTGCGAGGCGGATGGGCATCGACTGGGCCGAGAACGCCTCGCCGGTGGCGTAAACCCGGTCGAGCAATTCGTAGAAACCCTGCCCGACGAGTTCCGGGAAAACCTCGCGCACGCCGCGACCGACGAAGGCGCGCGGACCCGCGATGGTGACGTATGCGTCGTTGACGTAGGCGTAGACGTGATCGGGACCGGTGAGGATACCGACGAACCCGGGCATCTGCTGGAAGACCATACGCTGGCGCTCCGCCTCGCCCGCCATGCGTCGCTCCGCGTGGACCTGCTCGGTGACCTCGGTGCCCTGGTTCAGCAGCCCGACGATGGTGCCGCCCTCGCCCCGGATAGGGGCGGCGGTGAAGTCCCAGTACGTCGTCTCCAGCCTGCCCCGACGTACCATCGGCAGCTCGACGCACACCTGCGAGAAGCCCTCGCCGGTATGCATGCAACGATGGAACGGGGCTGAAACTTGCTCCCAAGCCGAGCCCCAGACCTCGGCGACTGGACGGCCGAGTGCCGCCGGGTGTCGGTCGGCCATCGAGGGGATGTAAGCGTCGTTGTAGAGCATCCGGAGGTCCGGTCCCCACAGGATCGTGCCCAGCATCGGTGAGTTCAGGCAGACCGAGAGCATTGAGCGCAGCGACTGCGGCCACGTCTCCAGTGGCCCGAGCGGTGTCGCTGCCCAATCGTGGGCTCGCATCCGCTCGCCCATCTCGCTGCCGCCGGCGAGGAAGGCGAGGTCGCGCCTCGGCACCTCAGACACGTCCATGCTGCTGTGCAGGCTGGCTTGTTGTGGCTGAGCTGCCCGCTCCCTGGCTCTCCCCCTGCGCGCGTAGGAGCCGGATTGCGGTGCGGATCACGTCGCTGGCCGAGGCGTACTCCCCGTTCGCGACTTGGCCATCGATCCACTCGGCGTGCGGGCCGGTCAGGGCGATGTGGCGAGAGTGCTTAGCAGGCATGCCGGCTCATAACACAGCCAACCCTCGGGTGTTTCCTTACGCTCACCTCTCGGAAGGTGTTGATGCCGCAGGCGTAGCACGCGTTCCGCTTTGAGGTTCACCGGTCGAACTGCCGTAGCCGCTCGCTATCGAACAACTTCCGTCACTGCTGCGCATGAGCTGAAGATTTCAGTTGGATCGAGAGCGAACGACGGATCCATCAGGCTGGCCGGGCGGCCATATCATCGGCTCGCCCGGCCTCGCGCACTCCGACCGCTCCGCGGCCAGTGCCCATCAGATAGAGCGAGCACCACTGCACCGCTATGGTGCTTTCATACTGTCATGCTGCAATGCTGTAGCGCTACAGTTCTACCGCATGGTGGCGCTGTGAGACCGTAGCGCTTTCGCATCGTCGTGCTGCCCTGCTACAGCGCGACAGCACTAAGAGGTCACATGCGCACGATAACCCTCGTCACGCAAAAGGGCGGCAGCGGCAAAACCACGATCACGGCCAGTCTCGCGGTCGCGGCCGCCGAGGCGGGTGAGAAGGTGGTGGCGCTCGATCTTGACCCGCAGGGCTCGCTTGGCGCTTGGGGCGACAACCGGACGGAGGAAGCCCCGGCGGTCGACCGCCTCGGCGCCGATCGGCTGGCTGAGCTGCCGCAGATCCTGGCGGCTCTCGGGGAACAGGGGTTCACGCTCGCGGTGCTCGACACTGCCGGCGTTGCCTCGACCGGGGGCAATCTCGCGATGCAGGCGGCTGACCTGGCTCTCATCCCTGCCCGGCCCTCTCGTCTCGATCTCCAGGCCACCATGCCGACCATCGAGACGCTGATGCGGCTCGGGATGCGGGATCGGTTCGCCTTCGTGCTCAACCAGTGTCCGGCCGGGCGCTCGGCTCGAACCGTCGAGGCGGCTAGCGGGCTCGGGATGTTCGGCGTCTTGGCAGAACCGGCGCTGACCCAACGTGCCGACCATCAGGACGCGTTGGCGGCCGGGAAGGGCGTCACCGAGTATGCGCCGGACGGCAAGGCGGCCGACGAGCTGCGGGCGCTCTGGGCCTGGGCGGATCGCAAGATGAAGGCGAACAAGGCATGAGCAAGCGCCCGTCCCTGATCGGTGGCCTGTCCCTGCCGGGAGCCGAGACCTGCGAGACCGCGGCGCCCGCGGCCGCCGAGCCCTCGCCGTCCGCCCCGGCTCCGAAGCCTGCCGGCCGGCGAGCCCGGCCCGATGTCGTGCATACCTCTGTGTATCTGCCGCGGGAGGTGCATCGACGCCTGCGCGAAATCGCGTTCACCCGCGACGTGAAGGTTCACGACGTCATCATGGAAGGGATCGACGCCGCGTTGCAGAAGCACGGGCACCCGTCGGTCGCGTCGCTCAAGCCGAAGGGCGAGGCGTAGCGCCATAGCGGGCCGACGCTGCGGCGCTGTCCTGCTGTGACGCCATAGTGCTGTCATGCCGTGCCGGTTTCGTGCTTTGATGCTGTAGCATTACAGCGTCAGAGCATTGCAGCATGACCTTGCTTCGTGTAGCTTCCGATAAGACGCATTCTCGGAAGTTTCGAGCGAGGGAGAAAAGGGCATGGCCGCAACGACTCTGGACCTCCTGCCGCTCGACAATCTGGCGCCAGCCGCGACGGGCTTCGACTATGAGCAGCTAGACGACGCCGCCGCGAATGAAGCCAAGGCGGTGGTCGAGCGCTACCGCCAGCGACAGAAGGCCTATGTCATCGACACGGGCCGGGATCTGCTCGCGATCAAGGCGCGGCTTGAACACGGCCTGTTCCTCGAATGGGTGCAGGCCGAGTTGGGCATGACGCCCCGATCCGCTCAGCGTGCCATGAGTGCCGCCGAGGTGCTGGGGGACAAAAGCGACACGGTGTCGTATTTGCCGCCGACCGCCATCTACGCGCTGTCGGCGCCATCCACTCCGGCACCCGTGCGTGCCGCTGTTCTGCGCCGGATCGAGGCCGGCGAGGCTGTCCGAGCCGAGAACGTCATGCACGAGGTGCGCGAGGCCAGGGACGAAGCTCGGAAGCGCGCAGCCACCGAGAAGGAAACGGCGCGGCGTGCGGCCCTGACTCCTGAGCAGCGCGACGAGGAAGATGCTTTTGCTGCCAAGGGCGAGAAGCGGCGCGCCGCCTTAGCTCGCAAGGAGGAGCGCGACCGGGTCAAGAACTTGGATGAGCGGCGAGCGAACGAAGCTGAGGCTCGTCTCGGTGCAGCTTACCTTCTCGACCGGCTGGGCGCTGATGCGGTCGCTACGTTTTTCGCACGCTTTGATAGCTCGGCCCGCTACCGCATTTTCGGCCTCGTCCAACAGTTGGCTAACGCCGAACGCGCTCGCTGTATTGAGCCGGTTGATGTCGCTCTGCGTCACTTCGCGATGACGAACGGGTTCGAGTGGCTGAGCCCTGAAGAACAGGATCGTGCTCGGGATCTTGCGCAGAAGTTTGAGGCGGGCGAGCCAGTCGACCCCGTCGCCGTCGTTGATGTTGGAAACGGCAGGTCCCCTCGTTACGAGATCGTGGAAGGCATTGATCGGTACAACGCCCTGCGGGGCATCCTCGGGCGAGAGACCATTCCAACACGGATCGCGCCGCCCGTCGCCCCGGAGGTTGTCGCAGCGATAAGGGCGACGGGTGGCTGAAAACCTGTCGGCCGAGTTTTATGAGGACGCCGTAAAACTGCCGGCCGAAGCCGCCGCCATCGTCCGCGCCTACCAGCAGGCCAGCAAGGCGGACTCTACCGTTCGCGCCTACCGCTCCGACGTGCAGGTGTTTCAGGCCTGGTGCGATCGGTTCGGCTTCCAGTCCTTGCCGGCGAGCCCCGAGGCCGTGGCCGGCTTCCTGGCACACGAAGCCGAGGCCGGGCTGTCCGCATCGACCATTGGCCGGCGGCTCGCCGCGATCCGGTACGGGCACAAGCTGGCGAAGGCCGCGGACCCGACCGACGACGAGGACGTGCGCGCCACCATGAAGGGGATCCGGCGTCGCGTCGGCGTGGCCCCGACCCAGAAGGCCGCCGCGACGGTCGACATCCTGCAGATGCTGCTGGCGCGGACGCCGGACACCCTGACCGGCAAGCGCGACCGGGCCTTGTTGGCGCTCGGCTTTGCTGGCGCGTTCCGCCGGTCCGAACTGGTAGCTCTCGACGTCGCCGATCTGCGCGAGGATCCCGAAGGCCTGCGGGTCACGGTCCGCCGGTCGAAGGTCGATCAGGAGGGCGCGGGGTTCGTGAAGGCGATCCCAACCGGCCGCTATATCCAGCCGGTGCGCCTCGTGCGGGAATGGTTGGATGCAGCCGGGATCACGTCAGGTCCGGTGTTTCGGCCGGTGTCGCGGTCGGGGCGGGTGCGGAGGGTTTCAGCTCAAGTTGAGCCGAAACTCGATGCCGAGGGAGTTCCGGGGCAGAATGACCCGAAACCCTCTCGCCTCACGGACCGATCTGTCGCCAACATCCTGAAGGCCTACTGCACGGCCGCCGGGCTTGATGCCTCGACGTTCGGGGCGCACAGCCTGCGAGCCGGTTACATCACGACAGCGGCTGAACGTGGCGCCGATCTAGCCCGGATCATGGACCAGTCCGGACACCGGAACGCCGACACGGTGGTGAAGTACATCAGGCGCGCGAACCTGTTCAAAGCGCACTCGGGGAGCGGGTTTCTGTAGGAGATGGATGTTGCCGGGTGGCAGGGTCTGTCAGTCTTCCGGCGTGACGCAGGTTCCCATGAAGGCCGTTCGCACCGGTCCTTCCTCTAGTTTCTGATCCTCTGCCTGCTGACGGCAGCGCGCCAACACATCCGGACTAACGGCCGACGCAGCTTCTTCGCCGGCTGCCGTACCAGACGCGGCCGTGCCGGCAGGATCGGGCGCGCTCTGTGCCCAGCCGAGTGTCGGCAGGCCTATGAGGGCAGCCAGGGCGGCTGTGAGCGCGAGTGAGCGTCGCATCGTTGTCTGCCAGGGCTATGAGCATCGGATCAACACCGTGGACGCCATCTGAGGCGAAGGTACAGTCCAAAGTGGCAAACGCCCCAGGAGCGGTAAGCTCCTAAGGCGCTGTCGACCTCGCGGCCAGTCTGATCGGGCTGGGGATCCGAAGGCCAGCTTTGGCTTTAACATTCCTCGCGATCTGAGGCGACAGAGAGGACCAATCTCTCAGCTTCAGGGCCCAGCTACAGGCATTGGATCGGCCCTACTAATCCTAGAAAGTTCCAAACTTGTAGTTGATGCCAGCGCGCACGAGGTCGCCCTCGTTGCGCACCCGCGCAACATACGCGCCCGGACCGCCGTTGACCCCAGGGATGGCGATGGTCCGGCTGCCGAGTTCGAAGTGCAGGTATTCAACCTTGACCGTTACCGCGCTCGAATTGAAGAAGTTCAACCGGCTGAAAAAGCTGTCTGTTGGCACAGCGTACTCGATGCCGCCGCCGTATGCGTACCCAGTCTCGATGTTGTTCTGGCGACCGACGAAGAACGGCGTCGTGGTGTTAGGTCCGTAAAAAACGACTTGATTGTTGACACCGCCATACGCGAAACCGCCGGTTCCATAGACTAGGAAACGGTCAAAGGCGTAGCCGATGCGGCCGCGGACCGTCCCGAGAAAGTCGAGGCCGCCGCGGTACTGGTTGACCCGCGTGAACTGGGCGGCGCTCGGCGTCACCCCCGCCGACAGATTGGTTGTGTTGCTGAGGGTCTGGAGGCGATCAAGATCCGTGTACGCGGCATCGGCCTCGACACCGACCACGATGCCCGAACCGGCACCGAACTGATAGTTGTAGCCAATCTGACCGCCGCCTGTGAAACCATCGTTCTTCACGCGCGTGGCGAACGGGCGCAGACCGGTGACGAGCGCGGCGTTATTGTTGGATAAGTTGCCGACGGTACGGTCGAAGCGCGTCTCGCCATCAAAGACGTAGCCGGCGTTGATACCGAAGTAGGCGCCGGTCCAAGTGAACACCGGCACAGGGGTGAAGATCGGCGGCGGGGCGCGACGCGGCAAGTCGGCAGCCGAGGCAGCCGCAGTCAGAGCGGTGAAGCCAGTCAACGAGGCCAGGAGCTTTTTCATGACTGTGATTTCCCCAGACTAGTGCCCGATCAAGCACCAAAGTAGCGGTTTTCCACAGCTTAGCTGTCGCCGCTGCGCCACACTTGCGGCGGAAACATGGCACCTTCTGAAAGACGCCTTCTGAGGGACGATTTCGCCCGCATCATGGATCAGTCGGGCCATCGGGATCCGCGGACGGTGGTCGGCTACATCCGACGGGCGAACGCCTTTAAAAGCCACAGCGGGAGCGGCTTTCTCTAAATTATTGCTCTCAGATCTCAGATATGCACAAACTGCATCATGTTAGGCTGTAATTAACCAATTTATAAGCGTGCTATAGGCCGTTCTACATAGGGATTTTTCCCAAGCGCAATGGCCCAGCATTCTGGTAGGAAAGCCTGGCTTTGCAGCCGGCATCTAGCGCTCCATGGCAAACGGCTGCCGCATAATAGGGACGGCAACGTCGCGCTCCTATTCGCCTTTATGAGCGTACCGATGCTCATGCTCGGCGGCGCGGCGATCGACTATGGCTTCGCGACGCGGCTAGAGACGAAGCTCCAGGCATCGACGGACTCCACCGCGCTGCTCCTCTGCCAGACGCCCTCGACGACGACATCGGCCGACCTGAACACCATGGCCCAGACGACGATGACCGGTGCCATGGGGGCGACCAACCTCGTCGTCGACCCGCTGACCATCACCAGCAACCCGCGTCAGATCACGTTGTCGGCGCACAAGCTGTCGACGACCTTCTTCGGCAAGCTGACCGGCACCACGCGCATCAACCCGGGCGCCACGTCGCAATGCGCCACGCCGATCCCCAAGACCTTCGAGATCGCGCTGGTGCTCGACAATACGGGGTCGATGGCCGAGTCGAGCGGCGGCCAGTCCAAGCTGCAGGCGGTGCAGCAGGCCGCCACAAATTTTGTCAACTACGTCTACACCAACTCATCCTTCAGCAGCGCGACCCGGATCTCGATCGTGCCGTTCGCAGGGGCTGTGGCGGTCAACCCAACGACCTACCGCTACGCCAGCTGGATCGACCAGAATGGGCAGTCGAGCTATCACTGGACCAACGTGCTCAACGCCAGCGGATCCAACTTCACGAGCCGGTTCGACATCTTCGCGAAGCTTCAGAGCACCAGCGGCCTCAGCAGCTGGGGTTGGGGCGGATGCCTAGAGATGCTGCCTTACCCGCTGAACACCCAGGACAGCGCTCCGGCCTCGAGCAGTAAAGACTCCTATTTCGTCCCGCTCTTCGCGCCAGATGAACCCGGCGACGCCAGTAGCTCTTATCGAGGCTTCAGCGACAGCAGCGGCACATACTATTCGTACAACAGCTATATCGACGACGACACCAGCAGCAATAGCGGCAGTTGCCCGATCAGCAAGAGTCTATCGTATGACGCTTCGCTGGGCAGGGCGTGCAAGTATGTGAGCCCACGAAACGCGACGTCCAGCAACTACGTCGGCATCCCGAACGGCCCGAACTTCGGCTGCACGACGCAGCCGCTTCTGCCGCTTACGAGTGATCAGACCGCCCTCAAAACGCTCATCGGCAACATGGCGCCGCTGGGCTCAACCAACATTTTCGAGGGCCTCATGTGGGGCTGGCGGACGCTCTCGCCGGTTAGCGTTTTCTCGACCAGCTACGCCTCCTCGAACCCCACCGCGAGCGCGCCGGCGGCCTACACGACAACTTCTAGCTCGTCGAACACCTCGGCGATCAATAAGATCATGATCCTGATGACCGACGGTACGAACAGCTGGACGGCCAACCCGAACGCGCCGACAGGGTCACTGTATTTCGCCGCCGGCTACTTCCAGAACGCCAACCAAACGAGCGCCAACCCGCGGATGCCGCCGGCGCCGTACCAGAACGTCTCTGACGCTGATAGCGCCCGTAGCGCACTCGACGCGCTCACCGCCACGGCGTGCACCAACGCGAAGGCGGTCAATATCTCGATCTACACGATCGGGTTCAGCATCCCGTCCGACCCGATCGACTCGGCGGGACAGACGCTCCTGAAAAACTGTGCCTCATCAGCCAGCCAGTTCTTCATCGCCAACACCTCAGACGATCTGATCGCAGCCTTTCAAAAAATCCAGGCGAGCATCGGCGCGTTGCGGCTGACGCAATGAGCCGCTGACCCTACACCTCGGCAGGCTTCTTGCGCGTTCGAGGCTAGCCGGCACGCATCGCCTTATCGCGCTCTATAGAAAGCGCAACGTGGACCGCCTTGAACCGTTGATCAGTCTTTCACAGCTTAAAACATAAATATTTGATTTTTAATATAAAGCCTTAAGGATCATTCGGCATTGTAATAGCCCCAACACAGCAGTGCATCACGATGTTAGAGCGCCGAGCAAAGCTTCGTGTGACGTCAACGCTGGAGGGGCAGGCATCCTTAGCTGGCACCCGCGTTCATTCTCCCTGTTTAGTGCTTAACCACAGTCCTACGGGCGCATGTGTCCTATTTGCTTCGGGCACGAAGGTGCCAAGCACATTCGACCTTTCGATCGGCAAGGGGAACACGGCGTTGCCAGTCAGGGTGATGTGGCGTCGCAACACAACGATCGGCGTTGCCTTCTTGGTCCCACGGATCGTGCCCGACGTAATCCCTGGCTAGACACGAAAACCTCGTGCAGCTCTCGCAAATGGTTGCGGGCCGGATCCCGTGACGACGTGGTTCGGCCCTGTGCCGTTCGGCATCCGAGCTGGAGCGACGGGCGCTATGTACCGCCTGGCCGTGAAGCCGTCATGGCAGCGACCGCCGAGCAACCAGTAAGCGAACGCCTTCAAGGGGCACTCGGGAGCGGGTTTCTGTGGGCGCCAGCGCGAGACTGGCGCGAGGCGTCAATGCGTAGGTAGCTGAAATTCAGCGATACCTTCAAGATACCTCTTGATACTTATCAGCAATGATGTATATTACCTTCATCGCTGCGCAGCGACCTATCCGCGATGAAGGAAGCAGCTATGTCTGACAAAGTTATCTCCGTGCTTACTTTTAAATCGGTCGATACGATCTTGGCCCTTGGAGGGACGCAGTCGTGGGTCTTGGATCGCAATAGAGCTAAAGCGTGTAAGTACGTCGTGATCTGCCGCAATGCTTATCATCCGGACGTTGAAGGAACGGAAGAGCATGGCCATGGCTTCATGGTTGGTAAGATTAAAGACGTAGTGCCGTCCACGGAAACCAAGGATCGCTGGCTCATTCTCGTCAGCGAGTATGCAGTCGGCGATTTTGGTCCTCAGTGGGAGGGTCGCAATCCAGTGGCCTACTTCTCGACGGACGACTACGTGCCTAGTGAAGGTTATGGTGGGCTGGATTTCGACGCTTTGGTCTTCAAGCCGATGCCTGAGCCGGTGCAAGCAGAAGATGGCCCTTCGGCCAAGGCGGGTCTGACTATCGCCGAAGCTAAAGCGGGTCTCGCAGTGACCTTCGCTGTTGACCCCTCGGCTATCGAGATCACGATCCGGGGCTAGTATCACAAAGGTATGGGGTACCTCGGTGCCCCGTACCTTTGCTCATGTTGCGGCCCCTTACTGCGCCCACGCTGACCCGCGCGGCGCCTGAATGGTCCGGAGGCGGCGCTTGCCATAGCGGTCGTTCGGGAAGTCGTCGGCCCGGGGCTTGGGCGCCGACGGGGTCCAGACCTTGTCGAGCAGCTGGCCGATGAGGCCCAGCGCGTCCACCTGGTCGTCGTGCACGCCCGCAGGGAAGCGCAGCAGCTCGGCTTCGAAGTCCTTCAGCCAGGGCGCATCCTGCGGCACGTACAGGCCGCGCATCGACATGCGGGCCCGGATCGACTGAGCCCGGACAGCCTTGTCCCCGCGCGTCGGGAATTGCTGCCGGTTGACGTAGGCGTGGGCCTCCCGGGCGGCCGCCTCGATCATGGGACCCAGAGCGGCCCGGATCTGGCCCGTCTCCTCGGCCCATTCCAGCGGGTGCCACTTCTTCACGAGATCGCAGAAGGCTTCGATCCATTCAGCCGAGTCCGCCTGCTTCCGCCAGAGGTCGAGCAGGTGCATCTCGCCGGCCGAGTTGATGCCGACCACCACGTGCACCGTGTAGTCGCCCCCGTTCCGGGTCACGGCGTAGTCCGAGGCGCCGTAGATGTTCAGCTTCTCGCGCAACGGCGACGTCGCGGTCGGCCGGAGCCAATCCTTCTGGAAGTAGGCGCCGCCGTCCGGGACGGGGTTCTGCTGGTAGAGGCTCGCCCAGGTACGCGTGTCGCACTCGGCCTTCCGGGCTCGTAGGAACGAGCCGTAGTCGTAGCCGCCCGGGTCGTCCCAGAGGAACTGGCCGGGTTCTCGGCCAAGCGGATCGTCGGCTCCAGCCTGCGCGGGCAGGCTCAGCACGCGATAGGGGCGCTCGATCGCGTCGAGCTGGCGCATGATGCGGCCGGCCAGATCGTCGTCGTGCCAGCGGGTGTGCATGATCACGCGCTTGGCGCCGGGCTTCTGGCGGGACGAGAAATCGTCGATGTACCAATCCCAGCGGCTGTCTCGGACGCGGCGGCTCTCGGCGTCCTCGCGGCTGCCGAAGGGATCGTCGATGATACCGAGGTCCGCACGGAAACCCGCGATACCGACGCCGGCGCCCACGGCGAAGTATTCCCCGCCCTCGGTGGTCGCCCAGCGGTAAGCGGCGGCGCTGTCCTCGGACAGGCTCACGCCGAGGTCCTGACCGTGCCCCGAGACCATGTTGCGGGTCTTGCGGCCCCAGCGCTCGGCCAACTCGCTGCTGTGCGAGGCCGTGAGGATGTTCCGCGTCGGGTTCCGGGCCATGAACCACGCCGGAAACAGCATGTTCACGTAGGTCGATTTCGCGCTGCCCGGCGGCATGAACACCAAGAGGGTGTCGGTCTCGCCGCTCTCCAGAGCCTCCAGTTCGGCGATCAGCAGCTCGTGGTGCGGGGCAGGCTGGAAGCCGGCCTTCACCGCCCACGCGACGAGCGAGCGCTGAACCTCAGTGCGTTCGCGCCGGCGGGCCATCTCCTGCCGTAGACGCTTCACCCGATCCATCGAGGCCCCCGCATCGAAGCTCGGCGACGGCAGCGGCAAGTTCGGCGCGGAGCTCGGCATCGGACATGTCTCCCAGGTTTTCGGTGGTGATGTGCTGGGCGGGCTTGCCCCAGGCGCGGTCGAGGATGGTGTTCACCGCCGACATGCGCGCCGTGCCGGTCTCCTCGGGGTTCCGCATTATCTCGGCGGCGGTCTCGATAGCCTCGCGCGTGTAGCTGCGGGCGAGCTGCTTCACGTCCTCGGGCAGGCGCGGGCGGCCGCCGGGGTTGCCGGTCTGTCCGGGCGCGAAGGGCTTGAGGTTTGTCGGCTTCGTCATGGTCTTGCGCGAAATCTATCGGGGTTTCATCGGTATATAGGATTTGGCTATGGCTCGCTCAGAACAGCGGGCGGAACAGTGGCGCTGATCGAGGTAGCTCGCTCGCGCGGGGTCAGCAGGCCGCTGTCTCCAGATCGGACCACATGCGGCTGAGCACGGCTCGGCGGTCCGCCTCTAGGCCTGGGACAGCGCTCAGGCGGTCGGCAGCGCCCGCCAGGGCCTCCGGGCCTCCGCTCTGCAGGATGGCGCCGTGGCGCTTGATGGCCGCTCTGTAGGCCTGCGCCTGTTGGCCGGCCGCGTCGCCGGCCTCGATGCCGGTCAGCAGACGCGCGGCGGCCTCCTCGGCGAGCGCGATGCGACCTTGAGCGACCATGGCGTCGAGGAGGGTCATGGGCGCGTCTTCCTGCGACAGGCAGGCAGCAGTTCGCCCCACGCAGTCCGCAGGGTCGCTAAGCGGGCGTCGGCACGCTCTGGATCCGCCGCAGCTACAGCATCCGTCAGAGTGTCGAGGGCCTCGAGCCCGCCAGCCTGGTCGGCCTCTGCGCCCTTGCGCTTCAGTGCCGACCGGAACGCGAGAGCGGCCGGGGCGCCTGGGTCGTGCCGCTCGATGCCGGCCAGCAGGACGAGGATGGCGGCGGGCGTGACGGGTTCGGGGGAGGAGGGCACTGTCATGCGGCATCGTCCTGCATGGTGGCGATGAGGCGGCGCAGCCCGACTTCGCCCGCCCGCTGGTGATCGGGATCCCGGGAGCCGAGTTGCCCGAGCATGTACGTGGCGAACCGGCGATCGTGCAGCGTCACCGCGTCGATGTCGGCGGCGAGGATCCCAAGATGCTCAGCCACACCCCGGCCGGCGCGAACGACATGAGCCGGAAAGATCTCGCCGATGGCGCGGATGGTGCCGGGGAAGGGGGTAGGCTCTGGCATGGCGACTCCTCAGGCGGCATCGTCAGGGGTGTGCATGTGAAAGCTCGGCCAAGGGCGCGGGCGGCTCCTGCGCGCCGTGAGCATCATCACCTTGTCCCGGCGGGCGATGCGGCCCGCGATGCGCTCGGCATCGGCCTGCGTCGGCATGAACCTTCGGTCGACGACGATGCTCTCAGCGATCCGTTCGACGCACCAGCGGCCGGCGAAGTGGGCGACTCGGACCCCCGACGTCCTGTCTAGGACGCGGCTGCGGGGGAACTGAACGACATTCGACATGGGGCCTCTCAAGCTGCGGATCGGGCGAGGGCGGCGTAGGACGCCAGGATCTGGCGGCGGTCGGTGGCGGCGAGCGCGTCGAGGGAACGGCATGCAGGTTCAATGGCGGCGGGGTCTGCCTCGGCCTGGGCAAGCAGCCGGCACAGGTCGGTGCCGCGAGGGCCGATCAGGAGTCGAGCGGTCTGGCGCAGGGCACGAAGGCGGGCGCGCTGCTCGGCAGGGTCGAGGCCCAGAGCGAACGGTCCCCAGCGGTCGGCGGCGGCCATCATCGGGGCCGCCACGGCAGAAAGTGGCAGCGATCCGGTTTCCAGGTTTTGGAAACCACCCGTTTATCCGTGAACGCGCGCACGTACACGTATAAGGAGGATGGGGAAGTTTCCGAAATTCTGGAAACCTGAAACCTCATCGGTCGCCTCCGTGGCGGGCATGTTCGGCCGGCGAATTCAGACGGATGCCACGGTAGCCTTTGGTTCTGATGGCCTTGATCTGCACTGGCTCGGGAAAGCCGCGTCGGCGCATCGACTCTTTGAAGGTCTTGCCCGTGCCAGGCATCTCTCCCGCCGCCTTGGCGTAATCGGTCCAGGCGTTGAACAGCACGACCTTGGCCTCGAATTTGTTGACGTTGTCGCGCTCCACATCGCACTGCTCGTCTAGGAACTGTCCGAAGACGTCTTGGTCGGCGAAGTAGTCCTGCGTCGCGGCCACGACGGACGCGGGCTTGCAGAGTCCGTGCTGCTGCCAATCCAGACAGCCATCGATCATCCAGCGCAGGATCCCCGGCCACTCGGCCCGGAGCTGCTCCTCCAGCGTCGGATCGGGGTGCGTAGGCTTCCGGGTGAATGGCAGGATCAGGAACCGGCGTCGGATCGCATCATCGAGGTTCGTGATGGCCGGCGCGTAGTTGCCAAGCACGGTCAGCTTGAACTGCGGCCGGAACTCGAAGCTGTTCTGCCGCATGAACCGGGCGCGGATGGTCTCGCCGCCAGTCAGGGACTTCACCCGCGCTTCGGCCCACCGCTTGCCCGCCTCAGTCTCGGAGGCCGACACCATGCGGGCGCCGGCCAAGGCGGCAAGCTCCTCCGGGTGCCGCTCGTGCGGAGAGGCGGTGAACGTCTCCAACCCGGCGACCTTGGCGTAGTCGCCCATGACGCCGCCGACGATGTTGGCGAAGACGGACTTCCCGTTGCCGCCCGGCCCATAAAGGAAGGCGAGGGATTGCTCCTGCGTCGAGCCAGTCAAATTGTAGCCGGACCACTGCTGCAGGAAGCGCATCAGCTCCTCGTCGCCGCCGGTCGCCTCCTCCAAAAATAGCACCCAGCGTGGGCAGTCAGCGCGGTCGGCGGGCGCCACTGCGGTATTCTTGGTGATGTGGTCTTCGGGTCTGGGCGGGCGGATAGCGCCGGTTCGTAGGTCCACCGTCCCCGCTGGAGTACCGAGAACGAACAGGTCGCGGTCCCAGTCGTCGGTGACGACAGCAACGCCCTGATCGCGGCTGGCGTGCTCCTCGACCCCTTTTGCGAAGGCGGCGCGGCCGGCGCCCCGCTTGGTGCCTGCGGACTCGTCGATGGCCATCTCGCGGGCAAGATCCCGGGTCCATGCAAAGGCGCGGCGGGTTTTATCCTGCTGCCACCGCTGGCCGTCGAAGATGAACCACGATCCCACGGAGTGGTCGTATCGGACCCGTGCGCCGTGACGGCGGATGAATTCGACGGCGACCCGATCCTCCGACAAGATCTCGCCCGCGAGCGCAGCGGCGGCTGCCGCTACGGTCGGGTCGCCCGGCCGGTTGGAATTCGGCTTGAAGGTCTCGCGCCGCAGTTCTTCGGCATGCTGATCGTGCTCGCTCAGGCTCATGCTGAGGCGCCTCCCATCACGGCATCGTTGAGGTCTTTGGCTCCCGTGGGGGGCCAGATGATTTCGACAGTTCGTCCAGCAGCGGTCCAGCGGGCGCCGACGGCCTCGACAGCCTTGCGGCTGGCACCGGCATCGTTCTCGCCGATCACGACGAGGCGCTGGACGTTCGGCAGCACGGGCAGGCGACCGATGGCGCCCGAGGTGCCCAGCGCCCAGATCGGGGCGAGGCCGTAGTGCTCCCGAGCGGCGAGGGCGGTCTCGATCCCCTCGGCGACGTGCAGGGTGTCCGTGACGGCCGACACGGGGTCGAGCATCACCGCGGCACCCTCAGCGGTGCCGAGCATCTTGCGCCCGATCTTCGTACCGTCCGGCGTCAGGGCAGTCCTGTGAACCCCGATCACCCGACCCGAGGCGATGCAGGTCAACGGCGCCACCTGCGCGTGCGCGGTGTCCTGCTCCCAAGGGCAGTCCGGGTGGTAGAACAGGGCCGCGCCTGCGATCTCGGCCGGCAGCGTCAGGCGCCGCCGGTTCAGGTGCCGCTCGACCGGCGTCCCGATCGGATCCTGACCGGCGCCGCAGATGGCCCTGGCCTGGGCCTGACGGCGAGCGGCTGCGGCACGGGCCCGAGCCTCGGATCGGCGCCGGGCTTCGGTCAGACGTCGGATCTCCTCTGGATCGGCCCGACGCGCCGTGCGCCAGTAATCGAGCCCGGCACCGAGGCCGGACGCAATGTAGTCGTTGCAGGCCGGCCAGGGATCGCCCGCGAAACTGTGCGTCATCACCCCGAGGGGCGAGGTCTCGCACAGCCACACGGCGAGGCTGCGATCCTCGTGGCTGTGGCCGGGGCCGGGGATGTAGGCGCGATGTCCACGCACCTCACCCCCGAACCGGGCCGTCACCTGGTGTAGGTCGGTGACGATCATGCCCGACGCGCCTCCTGGTCGAGCCGGTCGGTCAGGGCGGCGAGGCGGTCGCCTTGGCGAATCGACAAATTGCCGTGCAACCGGGCGAGGTTGTCGAGGAATTCTCGCTCCCACGGCGTCAGGCGCCACGGGCGGCTCTGACAGAAGCGCACCCGGGCGCGGTGCTCCGACTCCTGGGCGGGCGTGTAGGCCCGCTTCCAGGCGTAGGTATCGAACGGGCGGATCCGTTCGGCGCCGAACGGTTTCTCCCGGCGCCGGGAGAATTCAAATTGGGCGGCGCCGCCTAAATCTTCGCGCCGGCGCGAAAATCCTCTGTGCCTCACGCCACCCTGTTCCGGCGCCGGAACAATCGTGTCGGCGCCGACACAATTTGCGACCGGGATCGCGGCGGCGAGGTCGTGCCAGTCGAGACCAGCGGCCTGTAGCTTCCGGCCGATGCCCCGGCAGGCGCCGAGGGCTTCGTGATCGTTCTCGGCCCCGCAGAGGGGCAGCAGAGCGCGGACGCTCGCGGGGATCAGGCGATGCATGGTCATCGCGCCTCCCGCATCTGCGGGCCGTACCCTGCGAGGCCGGCGAGAACACCAGCAACGGCATCCGACACGCGGTAGCGGTCGGCAAGACGGCGCTCGATGCGGTCCTGGACCGCAGCGGCGTCGGGAACGGCCTCGTGCGGCCGGAGGGTGATGGGGCGGATATGGGTCTTGCGCTTCACGATTGGCTCCTTTGTGCAGGGAGCCGGTCCGGAAATCCTTGAGACTGGTCGTTGGATGCTGTATCTACAGCGGTGCTGAAGCGCTGTTGATAGAGAACCCGCCGCCGTCCCAACCGGGCCGGCGGCTTTTCTATGCGGCGACGGACTCGTGCTGCGGTGCCCGCTCGGGCAGACCCAGCTTCCGGCGGAACGGCACGCCGAGGATCTTCCTCCGACTTCCGACTTCGATGGTCTCGATCTGACCGGCGTCCTTCGCGCGGCGGAGGATGTCCTCGCTCACGTTCAGGACCTCGCAGGCGACCTCGTCGGGGATGATGACGCCGTACAGGGCGGTTTCACTGGGCTTCATGGGGCTGCTCCGAGATTGCGGGGCCGCTTGGCCTAAGGAAACTGCTCTCCTCAGTGATAAAGGTCAATAGGCGGGGGATGTCGGCGCAGGGAAGAACTGAGCCCCGGGTGCGAATCCCGGGCACTTCCCTAGGTGGAACGTCAGAAATCGGCTTGATCCGGCACCTTTCGACACTTATCACTGATAAGTCACATGGAGGCGCAGGATGGCCGAGCAGAAGAAGATGATCCGGCGTCGCAACCAGCCGCCTCGGGAGCACATCGCTGAAGGCGAGTTTCGCAACGTGACGTTCCGAGCCGGTGCTACCGCCTACAACCTGCTGGCGGACGCCTCGAACCGCGAGCGCTGCTCAATCAGCGAGTTCAGTGAACGGCTGGTCGAAGATACGATCTCGGGCAACAGCGAGAATATCTACAACCTCGATCCTGAGTTGCATCGACGCATTAAAGCTGTCGCGACTCAGAACAACCGAAGCGTGACCGCTGAAATTGAAGATCGCCTTCGGTCGAGCCTCAGCCCGCACCTAGACGTCCTTACCTCTGCGGGAAACATCTACAAGAAGTCCGGTCAGGTTCTCCACGCTCTGGCAGCCGTTCTGTCGAAAGTTTCGTTCGACCAGGGCTGGCCCAACAAGGAGGCCCGCCTGGGTTTGACCACCGTGTTCAATGAGATTTTAAACAAGCACTATCCGGATGTGCCGCCCTTGTTCCCGGAGCTGTCCGGCGCCGTCGATCCCGAGAAGATGAAGAAGGTCGAGGAGCGACTTGTCGTGCTGACGCGGTCCGTGCTGGAACAGCAGCACGAGGACTTGTGGGGCGAGCGAGGGTTTCTGACCCGTCTATTCGGTCAGCTCAAGGGCGGCCTTCTCGGGGCGATTGCCGGCGCCACGATGGATCCCGCTGCGGCAGAGATGTCCGGCGGCGAGGTGCCGGCGGAAGAGGAAAAAAAGATCAGGGTTAAACGGCAAAAATCCTGAACTTTACGCCCATCATTCAACCAAACACCATTTAACACGGCTTATTGCCGGATTTGATGCGCCGGCTTTCTGGTGAAACCTTCGGTGAAACGCGCTACACTGCTCGAACATTTGAGCAGGAGTGCGGATCATGGCCGGCGGCATCGTGTTCGACGACGGCGTGCGGTTTCACGATGCGATCCGTGTCCGCATGCCGTCCAGTTTGCGGGAGCAGATCCGCGCCGCGGCCGACCGTGAGGGCCTGAACCCGGCTGAATGGACGCGCCGGACACTGGCCGAGCGCGCCCTGCGCATCTCTGGCGATCGCCGCGCCGCCGCGGACGCCGCAGGTCGATGAGCGACGGCCTACCCCCGCCCCGTCCAGCTGAGCCCTTCGTCTGGCTCTTGGATGTTCCCCCGGATCAGCTCGACCACGCTTGGACGGTCGCCGAGCCGTGGCTGGCCGGTTCGATCGCGCGAGGCGGCAGCGATCTGACGCTCGCGGACCTGCGCGTGAAGGTCGATGCGGGCGAGGCCAAGCTGCTGATGATCCAGCCGGACGGGCGCAACCCCGTCGCGGCCGGCGTGATGGAAGTCCGCGACTACGAGGACGGCCGCCGGGTCCTCTGGATCCAGGCCGTGGGCGGCTCCGACCGACACGCCTGTGTGAAGGTGCTGCCGATCATCGAGGACGGGGCGCGCAAGCAGGGCTGCCACACCGTCGAGTTCGCGGGGCGGCCGGGTTGGGCTGCCCTTCTGCCAGATTACCGCGTCCAGGCGCAGTACACGAAGGATCTGCGCTGATGGGCGCTAGCACGAAGACCACCACGGGCAACTCGACCCAGACGAGCACGCCTTGGAGCGTCGCCATTCCGGGCCTGACGCAGGCGGTGGGCGACGCGACCAACCTGTACAGTTCGGGCGTCGGCTCCGGCATCTACTCCGGCCCGCGGGTGGCTCAGTTCAACGATGATACGCTGAACGGTCTCCAGTCGATGCGAGATCAGACCAGCGCCGATAATTCGGGTGCGCAGGGTGTCAGCTTCGCGCAGGGCCTGCTCGGCTCGGGCGGCATCTCATCGACCACACAGCAGGGTCTCGGCATGCTGGCCGACGTGCCGAATGCCGACACGTCGCGGCTGTCCTCACTGGCGGACTACGCCGGCAGCGTCAGCAATCCGGTCAACCAGACCGCCAGCGGGTTTATGTCGGGCGCCCGGGACCTGACGACCGAGGGCGACCTGCGCGGCTTGCTCTCGCGTGCGCTCGCTCCTTCGGCCGCGGAAACCAACCTGTCGGGGGTCGCATCGGGCCAGTATCTGGACCCCACGACCAACCCGTATCTCCAGGCGGCAGTCGCAGCGGCCAATCAGAACGTCGTCAACGCCAACAAGGCATCGTTCGCGGCATCCGGGCGCTACGGGTCTGGCTCGTTTGCGGGCGCGCAGGCCAAGGCCGTGAACGACACCGACACCACGTTGTATGCGAACCAATACAACCAGGAGCGGCAGAACCAACTCGCGGCCAACAGCCAGATCGACAGTGCGCGGCAGGCCGGTACGCAGCTCGGGACCGGCATCGTCAACGACATCTCGGGCGTGCAGTCGACGAACAACCAGCAGCGTCTCGCCGGTGCCGGGTTGGCTCAGTCCCAGACCGCGCAGCAGGCCGGGATCCTGGGTCAGGTCCTCGGCGGCGACGAGTTCAACAGCGGCTTGGGCGTCCAGAAGGCCCAAGGCTTCATCGGCGCCGGCCAGACGGGCCAGGCGCAGGCCCTGTCCGCCGCCGGGATGCTGCCGAGTCTCGACGCATCCCGGTATGTGCCAGGCCAGACCCTCCTCGGGATCGGCAGCGCCCTTCAGGGCCAAGATCAGTCCAACATCAATGCCGCGATGCAGCTGTATCAGCAGCAGCAGACCCAGCCGTGGGCCAGCCTGGACAATTATGCCAGCCTCGTTGGCGGCATCGGCGGCATGGGCGGTACGACCACCGGCACTTCGACCCAGACCCAGAAGTCGGACCCCGGGATCGCCAACACGTTGCTGGGCGGCCTCACGGGCATAGCCGGCCTGGGTTCGAACCTCGGCAATGCCGTGCCCTTCCTGAAATTCCTCGGCTTGGGGGCGTGATGACCGGACCCGACTTCATCCCGCCGATCGAAGATCTGATCGAGGGCGAGCCCGCGCAGGTTGCTCCGGTCGATCCGCGTAGCGAGGCGCACCTGGCGATGCTCAACCGGTACCGGCTTGAGATGGCGCAGGCTTTCCGCTCCATTTCGGCCGTTGCCGGGTACCTCGCAATCGTCACCGAGACAGCCGACCCGCACGGCGTCTTCGATCAGCAGGTGGCGACGCTCGACGTCCTTGTCCGCTCGGCCGGCAATTCGCTGACCTGCTTCCAGAACCTCGTAGCGTCCAAGGGCATCGCGTGACGCCGGCGCCCCTCCACTCCCTCGCATCGCGGAAGGTCTGACATGAGCGATGGTATTCCCTTCGGCAGCACCTCGCCGGCCTTCCCGGGTGATATGAGCCCCGAGCAGCTTGCCGCGCTCATCCAGGCGCTGCGCCCCGGTTCTGGGCCCGATCAGCCCCAGCCGCAGGGTCCGCAGCCTCAGGCCGCTCCGCTGCTGGCGGGTGCGCTGGGCATGCCGCCCTCGATGCTGGGCGCCACGCCGCC
>NZ_JALNUM010000088.1:0-27236 GCF_026540795.1 Methylobacterium sp. GC_Met_2 | reverse complement strand
AACTCCTCCCCGCAAGGGGGAGGAGAGCGCGTCTCGGCCAACGATGTGTTAATATCGTAGCCCGCAGAGGGGGAGGGAGACGCGCGGTGGCCTTCGACTTGGATTGCTCTGCAGTCGTCGACCAGATCGAACCGCGCGTAGCCTCCGCGGAGAGCACGCGACGCGGCACCGCGTGCGCGTTGCGGATATCTGCGGCCATCCCCGTCCGCCATCTTGGCCCGGCCCGCCCGCATCCCCATTCTGACGAATCCGATCGCTCCAACGAAACCGCCGGCCGCCCGGCGGCGCTAAAGGCCGTATGACCGAAACGCTGACCTCCGGCGAAGCCCGTCTCCAGGCGCAGGCCGCCCCCGAGGGCGAGATCGCCGCGGCGACCCACACCCTGGTGATCGGCCCCTATCTGGCGCGCGGCGCCTACGGGACCGGGCCGGGGCAGGCCGTGCCCACCCGCTCCGTCGAAGCCCGCCTCGACGAGGCCACGGGGCTCGCCGCCGCGATCGAACTCGACGTGCTCGAGAGCCTCGCGATCAGCTTGCCGCGGATCCGCCCCTCGACCTATCTCGGCAAGGGCCGGGTGGAGGAGATCGCCGGCCTGATCCGCGCCCGCGAGATCGGCCTCGTGGTGATGGATTGCGCCCTCTCGCCGGTGCAGCAGCGCAACCTGGAAAAGGCCTGGGGCGCCAAGGTCATCGACCGCACCGGCCTGATCCTGGAAATTTTTGGCCGGCGCGCCTCGACGCGGGAGGGAACCCTTCAAGTCGAGCACGCCCACCTCGCCTACCAGAAGTCACGGCTCGTCCGGTCCTGGACCCACCTGGAGCGGCAGCGCGGCGGCTTCGGCTTCCTGGGCGGCCCCGGCGAGACCCAGATCGAGGCCGACCGGCGCATGATCCAGGAGCGCATGACCCGGATCGAGCGCGACCTCGACGCGGTGGTCCGCACCCGCGGCCTGCACCGCCAGAGCCGGGCGCGGGTGCCGTACCCGATCGTGGCGCTGGTCGGCTACACCAATGCCGGCAAGTCGAGCCTGTTCAACACGCTGACCCAGGCCGAGGTCACCGCCAAGGACATGCTGTTCGCCACCCTCGATCCCACCGCCCGGGCGACCAAGCTGCCCCACGGCGAGACCGTGATCCTGTCCGACACGGTCGGCTTCATCTCCGACCTGCCGACCGCGCTGATCGCGGCCTTCCGGGCGACCCTGGAGGACGCGATCGAGGCCGACGTGCTGCTCCACGTGCGCGACGTCTCCCACGTCGATTCCGAGGCCCAGGCCGAGGATGTCGGCGACGTGCTGCGCGAACTCGGCATCGAGACCAGCGCCGACCGGATCATCGAGGTCTGGAACAAGGCCGATCTGCTCGACGACGACGAGCGCACCCGGCTCCTGAACCTCAGCGGCCAGGCCAGGACCCGCAACGACCGCGACAGCGCGGCGCCGGTCCTGGTCTCGGCGCTGACCGGGGAGGGGCTCGCGGCCCTCACCAGCCGGATCGAGGCGCGGATCGCGCGCAACCGCGCGAGCTTCGCGGTGGCGCTGCCGCCGGAGGACGGGGCGGCGTTGAACTGGCTCTACGAGAACGCCGAGATTCTGGACCGCCGGTCGGAGGCCGACGGCACCCTGCATCTGGCGGTGCGGATCGCCCCCGAGAAGGAGCCGCGCTTCCTCAACCGGTTCACGGCGGCGCGGCGCCTCGGCCGGGGCGGCTGATGGCCTCAGGCCGCGCCGGCAACCCGCCGCTCCCCGGCCTGCGGACGGCGCGGACCCCCGTCGCGCACCGCCCGGTGCCGCCGGATCAGGACGAGGACGCGGTGCTGCGGGCCATGCAGGCCGGTGGCGGCCTGCGCCTGCTCGGCCTGCGCATCGTGATCGTGCTGGTGCTGCTGATGGCGGCCCAGGCCTATGACGGCTCGCTGCACGCCCTGAGCCACTGGTTCATCCTCGCCCTCTACGGCCTGGGCACGGTCTGGTTCGGGCTGCGCGAGCGGGGCGGCGGGCCGGCGGCGTCGGCCTATAGCTGGGCCGGCACCGGGCTCAACGCGGGGCTCGCCGTCTACGTGCTGATCGAGCACATGCTGGCCGGCGGCGGGGCGGGCCTCGGCGCCGACGCGGTGAGCCGCCTCCCGGCCTTCCTGCTCCTGCTCCAGACCGGCCTGAGCATGCGGGTGGCCCAGACCGTGGTGTTCTGCGGCGTCGTCATCGCCTGCTGGAGCGCGACGTTCCTGATCGGGCTGCTGCATCCGGACCTGTTCCCGAACGAAGAAACCTTCCCGACCGCGCAGCTCACGGGGCTGGCCACCTTCGCGGCGGCGGGCCTGCTGGTGGTGGACGGGGTGGTCCGCCTGCGCGCCGCGGTGGCGCGGGCCCTGCGCATGGAGCACGAGCGGACCCTGCTGGCGCGCTTCGTGCCCGACGCGGTCGCCCTAGATCTCTCGGCCGAGGGCGGCGATTCGGCGCTGGGCGTCCACCGGCGCCACGCCTGCCTGATGATCCTCGACATCCGCGGCTTCTCCCGGCTCTCGGGCGAGCACCCGCCCGAGACCATGGTGCTGGCGCTGCTCGCCGTGCGGGCGGCCGCGCAGGCGGCGGTGGCCGAGGCGGGGGGCCTCGTGGACAAGTATATCGGCGACGCGGTGCTGGTGCAGTTCGTGGTCGGCTCGCCCGACGCGCAGGCGCGGGCGGCGCTGGCCTGCGCCTTGTCGCTCCGCCGCCGGATCGCGGCCCTCAACGCGGCGCGGGCCGCGGAGGGGCTGTTCACCCTGCGGGTCGTGGTCGCGCTGCACGCGGGCGACCTGCTGGTCGGGGTGTTCGACGACGGGGTCCGGGCCGAATACACGGTGCTGGGCCCGGCCATGAACGCCCTGTCGCGGATCGAGGCCCAGGCCAAGGCGGCCGAGCTCGAACTCGCCGCCTCAGGGGATTTTGTGGATCTTTTACGTGGGGCGCTGCCGGAGGGAATCCGGGCGGTTCCGGTGCCGGGGGCCGTGCTGCCCGAGCCGCTCACCCTGTTCGCCGTGGCGGGGGAGCCGGATCCCGATCCGGCCCTTCCGCGCATGCGGATTCCCGCATCGGGTCCGTCCGCACCGGCTCAGGGCTGAGCGCGGGGCCCCGCTCGCGTGGGGGCCTGCAGATCCACATGTCGTCCGCCGACGATGGCCGCGTGTGCATCCCCTCGCCCCGCTTGCGGGGAGAGGGCTTCCTGCCCCCTCGTCGGAGCAGGATGTGAGGCGGCAGCCGAAGGTGAGGGGGCGGTTGAGGACGAGACTCCTCCGGAATCGCCCCTCACCGCCGCTCAGGCTTCGCCTGCGCTTCCCGCATGGACGACGAGGTCCATGCGGGCCTCTCCCCGCACGCGGGGAGAGGGAGAAGGCCACGCTCTGCCGCCCGCGTCGCTATCCGCTGGCGCTGTGCGGCTCCCGTAGCCCGCCCCCGGCGCCATGGCCTGAGCCGCCCCACGCCATGACGCCCGGTGCCGGAACCCGAAAGGATTTGAATCCGTTCGGTCGTCGCGGCGCAGCGTCGCGGAGAACGGAAAGTCTATGAACAAGCTCATCCTCGGCGCGACGCTCGCGCTCGGCCTCGTCCTCGGCGCCGCCAGCCCGACCCTGGCCGCCCCCGGCGACGGCCTCGACCGCAACGCCGCCGCCACGGGCAACACCAATATGGGCGGCATGCACCGCAACGCCCGGATGCAGTCGCGGATGATGCGCCACCGCATGATGCACCGGCACCACCACCGTCATCACATGATGCGCCGTCATATGCGCTGAGCATCGCATCCGCCGGTTCGAGCAGTCTCAGAGCCCGTTCGAACCGGGGATCCTGGGCTTCCAAAGGGCCATGCCCTTTGGCGGGTTCTTAGGGCAGAGCCCTGAGATTTTGGGCCCTGAGACGGTCTCCAGGGCTCTGTCCCGGACCCGCGAAAGGTCTCGACCTTTCGAAACCAGAACTGGCACCATCCGCACGACACAGGGCGCTCCCGTCAATGCGGGTGCCCGCGCCCGCAGCTTCTGTTACGCCCCCGGTCTCTAGCCCCCACCCGTGCAGGGGCCGCACCGCGAGGATGGGATGCTGGGAGCGGGACGGTTGGGGCGGTTCGCCCTGGGATGCCTCGTAGCGCTCGCCACAATCGCACCCGCGTAGGTCCAGACCAAGCCGGTCCCACCCCTGGTCTTCACCGGCATCCCCGATCAGGACGAGAGCCGCCTCGTCGCGCGCTTCGGCACGGTCGCCGCCACCCTCGAAGCCAAGCTCGGCGTGCCGGTGCGCTAGCTCGCGGTAAAGAGCTACCCGGCGGCGGTCACCGGGGTCCAGGCCCGCAAGGCCGTGCCGAGCGCCCAGGCGATCGCGCAGGGCGCCGAGGACGCGGCGTTCAAGACCGACCGCATCGCCAACGCCGCCACCGGGCTGAAACCCGATACGGACTTCCCGAAGGCCATCGCGGGAAAAACCTTCACGTTCGGCGCCCGCGCCTCGACCTCCGGGCGGCTGATGCCGGAAGACTTCATCCGGCAGGCTTTTCCGGGGACGAGCCCCGAGCAGGTTTTGGCCCGGGTCGGCGTCACGGGCGATCACAGCCGCACCCTCCAGTTCGTCCAGTCCGGCGCCTTCGCGGTCGGCGCCGTCGACGATTCGGTCTGGGACCGCGACACCAAGGCCGGCAAGGTCGACCGACAAACCGTCTCGGTGATCGGGGCGAGCCCGACCGTCCCCGGTGAACAATGGACCGTCCGGGGCGACAGGGACCAGACCGAGGGTTCGGGCTTCACCGAGCGCTTGCGGGCGGCGCTCACCGGCATCACCGATCCGGCGATCCAGGAGCCGTTCGGGCGCTCGACATTCATCCCCGCGACCAATGCCGCCGACGCGCCCCTGGTCGAGGTCGGCCGGTCCACCGGCCTGGGCGCTGGCCCATACCGACCGGATCGTGGTTCCGGAGGCGGGCCGGATCGTCCGCGATGCGCCGGCAAAGGATCGGGATCCGGCGCGGCTCAAGCCCTTCCACGCGGGGGCCTGATCCGGGTCTGCGCGGCCTGCTTCGCGATCGCGTCGGCCGGGTGCTTCGCGATCGCGTCAGGGTCCGGCGCCGCGCTCGCGCACCTGTTCGGCCTGCAGGGCGTTGAGATAGCCGGTCAGCCGCCCGCTCACCGCCGGATCGGCGCATTGCACCCAGAGCGGCGCCGGCAGGGCCCGGACGGGCAGGCGCAGCAGGAACGCCTCGGCCGACAGGGCCGCCTCCCGCTCGGAGCCGGCGGCCAGCAGGCGCGCCCCCGCCTTCGTGCCGATCAGGATCGCGATCGTGGCCATGATGACGATCCAGGGTTGATGAGACATACCAAGACGACAACGACGCGGATGCGCGAAGCGTTGCGCCGGCGTCGTCAGCGCGTCGCATGCCGGGTCCGGCGGATCGCGATCAGGACTCGCCGGGTTTTCCGGGCGCCGGCTCGCGCGTGGTGCCGCAGATGGCCGCGTCGCGAGGTGCGCGCCAGGCCGTGCTGCGTCTTGTTCCAGTGCTCCGGGGCGCGGACCAACTCGACCAGCGCCAGCCAAGCCCCCACGCTCACCAGCAGGAAGTAGACCGGCATCCCCAGGGCGTACGGGACGAGATTGCCCCAGCCGCGGCGGATGCAGCCCAGCAGGGCGGGGAGGATGAGGGCCCCGAGCCCCGTCCCGAACAGGGTGATCGCGAGCCCCGTGTCGAGATTGTCCAGGAAGCGGGGGGCGGCCGGGATCTCGCGGACGAGAAAGGCCCAGATCGCCGCCGCGAGACAGGCCGGGTAGACCAGGGCCGAAACCACGGTGCCGGGGACCAGGGCTGCCGCGCAGAGCGTCTCCAGCGGACCGAGGCGGCGCGCATTGGAGAACGGGCTGCGCCCGTGGGCGAGACTCGTCTGGACGAGGCCCTTGAGCCAGCGGATGCGCTGGCCGAGCCACGGCCTGAACCGGTTGGGCGCCTCCTCGGCGGTGGCGCTCGGCAGGTCGCCGACCGTGTAGCCCGCGAGCGCCAGCCGCATCCCGAGATCGGCGTCCTCGGTGACATTGTGGGCATTCCAGCCGCCCAGGGCCCGGAGGACCCGGACGCGCAGGTGCATCGAGGTGCCGCCAAGCGGGACCGGCAGCCGGCACCGGGCGAGCGCCGGGTTCAACACGTCGAACAGGCCGGCATATTCCACGGCATAGGCGCGGGTGAGCCAGCAATCGTCGGCATTGTCGATCACGAGCCGCGCCTGGAGGCAGGCGGTGCGCACGGACAGGCGTGCGAACAGCGCGGCGGACAGGCGCAATTGCCCGGGATCAGGATCGTCCTCCGCGTCGTAGACCGTGAGCAGGTCCCCCCGGGCCAGTGGCAGGCCGACATTGAGCGCCCGCGGCTTGGTGCGCGGGCCGCCCGGCGGCACCACGATCACCTCGAACCGGGCGGGCAGGGGGATCCGCGCGAGCATCGCCCGCATCCCCAGATCGTCGGCCTCGATCAGCAGCTTGATGTCGAGCTTGGCCGGGGGATAATCGAGCGCCGCCAGCGCCCGCAGCAGCGCCTGAACCACCGCGGCCTCCCGGTAGAGGGGGACCAGGACGGTGTAGACCGGCAGGGCGGAATCGGTGAGGGGCGGCACCGCAGCCGTGATCGGGGCCGCGATCGCCAGGGCTGCGAGGCGGACGGTCGTCAGGGCCAGGAACAGGCTCTGCACGATCAGCACCACCGCGCGGGCGAGCGGCGCCGGAAGTGCGGCCCAGAGCGAGAGCCCGGCGGTGAGCGTGAGGGCCAGGACCAGCAACCACCAGACAGCGGACTCGCGCGCATTCGCCTGCCCGGGCGCGTGCCACGCGCGATCCTGCGTGGCGTAATCCGCCACCCGCTTCGGGATCGCGGCGAACACAGCCTCGCGCAGGTGGGTCGGGCTGGTGATAGCCACCGGGCCGATCCGGCGTGGGCTGCCGAGCAGGCTCGCGATGATCTGGCCGCGCGGCGCCACCACCCAGGGCACCGCCGAGTCAGAGGCCAGCGGCGCGAGACCGGTGACCAGACTCTCGGGAAAGCGCAGGCCCGGACCGAACCGGATCGGGCCGGCCAGATAGGGGGCCCCGAGCGCCCGGGCGAGGGCACGGTAATACGCCGCCTCCTCCATCAGGCCGGCATTCAGCAGCGCGGTCGCCGCATCTGTGCCGGCCTTGGCCGCGTCGGCGGCGGCCCGGATCAGCAGCCGGCTCTCGACTCCCTCCCCCCGCAGGAAGGCGATCTCCGGCGGCAGGCCCCCCGGCCCTGCCGACGAGCGATGGAACGGCACGCCACGCTCCCCCGGTGGCCCCCGGACGTGATAGGGACGGCGGGTGAGCCAGTCCCTGTCCCCACGCTCCGATCGGAGCACAGCCCACCTCTCGGAAGCGCCCACGGATGTGGCGCGCTCAAAGGCGGCTCTAAGGCCCAGTCTAGGCCCGCTCTCTTGCGCTGACCTTGCGTCTCGTCCGGGGAACGCCCGCGCGGCGCGGCACGGCGGACGGTGCAGTCCCATCCGGTTCGCGGCGGCCGCGCTCGCATTCGCCCTGTGCATTGTGTGGGGCGGGCCGCCACGGAGCGCCGCGGCGGCGGAGAGTCAGGCTGCGACGCCCGTCGTCACGGTGCCGAATTTCTGGAATCCGCGCAGCCGCGGCGAGCGGGTCGAGGCCCCCCAGACCGGCCGGGCGGTCCGCTTCCTCACCGACGACGAGTTCCCGCCGCTGCACTTCGCCGGCCCAGACGGCAACCCGACGGGTTTCGTGGTCGAACTCGCCCGCGCGGTCTGCGAGAAACTGGCCATCACCTGCACGGTTCAGGCGCGCCGCTTCGATACCCTATTGGACGCGCTGGACACCAAGCAGGGCGACGTGGTCGCCGCCGCGATCCCCCTGACGGCGGGCCTGCGCGAGAAATTCCTGGCGACCCGCCCGTATTTCCGATGGGCCGCGCGCTTCGCGGCCCGGACCGACAAGGGCCTGCCGGTCCCCTCGGCTGCGGCACTCGCCGGCCGCAGCGTCGGGGTGATGGCCGGCAGCGCGCATGCCGCCTACCTCAAGGCGTTCTTCCCGAAGGCGGTGCCGAAAGATTTCACCGACCTGACGGCGGCCGAGGGCGCGCTCAAGCGTGGGGAGATCGATTACCTCTTCGCCGACGGCCTCAACCTCGCCCTCTATATCGGCGGCCAGGACGCGGAGAATTGCTGCGCGCTCACCGGCGGCGACTACCTGGAGAACCGCTATTTTGGGGAGGGGATCGGCCTGATCACCCGCCCGGAGGACGCGGCCCTCTCGCGCGCCCTGGACGATGCGCTCCAGCGGGTCTGGGACGACGGCAAGTACACCGAATTGTACCTGCGGTTCTTTCCGGTGAGCCCGTTCTGAGACACACCAAGGCTTCCACTGGAAGCGCGAAGCGGGAATCCTGCACGGCGTCGGGTCTCCATGGATCAGGAGCGGCGCATGACGGATCTGCTCGAGAAGGCCGTGGCGAAGGCACGGGTCCTCGCACCGGAGATGCAGGACGAGATTGCCCGGCTGATGCTGGCCTTCGTGGATGATGGGGCTTCCGTCTATCGGTTTATGCCGGAGGAGGAGGCGGAACTCGACGAATCCGAAGCTGCGGCTGCACGTGGCGACTACGCCACGGATGCGGAGGTGCGCGCCATTTGGGCCAAGCATGGGCTGTGAGACTGCGTCTAATCCGCCCCTTGGCCGACCAGCTCGATAGCGTGCTCGCCTACTGCGCCCAGCGGAACCCGCAAGGGGCTCGTCGTGTGCAGAAGCGTCTGCGAGCGCTCATGGATCTTCTGCTGCACCATCCCTTCGTGGGTTCGATGACCGCCCGCGGCGGCATCAGGCCCGTCGCGGCACGTCCGTATCCCTATGCCATCACCTATCGCGTTGCCGATGACGAGATCATCGTCCTCGGGATTCGACACACCGCTCGGCAGCCGCAAACCTGAACGCCAGCGGAGGCGCCGTGTCGCCTCTGGTCCGCGGCCCTGAATCCCCGCCTTGCACCGCCGGGCGTTCCGCTCCGGTGCGAACCGCTCTAGGGTGCGCGCTCCCAATTCGCGCTCATCCCAGAAGACATGCCCCCCGCTCCCCCAGCCCTGACACTCGATCCCGACACCATCGAGGCCGCCACCACCGCCGCCGCCTGGCCCTTCGAGGAGGCGCGCAAGCTCGTGGCGCGGCTTGAGAAGACCGGCAAGAAAGAAGTGCTGTTCGAAACCGGCTACGGCCCCTCGGGCCTGCCGCATATCGGTACGTTCGGGGAAGTCGCCCGCACCTCCATGGTGCGGCACGCCTTCCGGGTGCTCACCCGCGACGCGGTGCCGACCCGGCTGATGGCCTTCTCGGACGACATGGACGGGCTGCGCAAGGTGCCCGACAACGTGCCGAATCGCGAGATGCTGGCCGCCCATCTCAATCAGCCGCTCACCCGCGTGCCGGACCCGTTCGGCACCCATGACAGCTTCGGGGCGCACAACAACGCCGAACTGCGCCGCTTCCTCGACGCGTTCGGGTTCAGTTACGAGTTCCGCTCGGCCACCGAATGCTACCGCGCGGGCGTGTTCGACACGGTGCTGCTACGCGTGCTGGAGCGCTACGATTCCGTGATGGAGGTCATGCTGCCGTCGCTGCGCGCGGAGCGCTCGGCGAGCTATTCCCCGTTCCTGCCGCTCCACCCGGTCACCGGCCACGTCATGCAGGTGCCGATCGACGAAGTGAAGGCCAAGAGCGGCACCATCGTGTGGCGCGATCCCGCCACCGGCGAGCGCTACGAGACCCCGGTGACCGGCGGCCACGCTAAGCTGCAATGGAAGCCCGATTGGGCGATGCGCTGGGTCGCGCTCGGCGTCGATTACGAGATGGCCGGCAAGGACCTGATCGATTCGGTCAAGCTCTCGGGCAGGATCGCCCGGGCGCTCGGGGGCGAGCCGCCGGAGGGCTTCAACTACGAACTCTTCCTGGACGAGAAGGGCCAAAAGATCTCGAAGTCGAAGGGCAACGGCCTGACGATCGACGATTGGCTCAAGTACGGCACGCCGGAATCCCTGAGCCTGTTCATGTACACCAAGCCGCGCGAGGCCAAGCGCCTGTTCTTCGACGTGATCCCGCGGCACGTGGACGAGTATATCGGCTTCCTCGACCGCTACGCCGGCCAGGACACGAAGCTGCGGCTCGGCAACCCGGTCTGGCACCTGCACGCCGGCACCCCGCCCGAGCCCGAGCGGGTCGAGGGCGCGAGCCTGACCTTCGCGATGCTGCTCAACCTCGCAGCGGTGGCCAACACCGAGGATCCGGCGGTGCTGTGGGGCTTCATCCGCCGCTACGCGCCGCGGACCGGGCCGGAGACCCATCCGGGCCTCGACCGGCTGGTGGTCCACGCCCTGACGTATTTTTCGGATTTCGTGCGGCCGGCCAAGACCTATCGGGCGCCGACCCCCGAGGAGCGAGCGGCCCTGGAGGATCTGTCGGAGACGCTGGCGGACCATGCCGGCTCCACCGATCCGGAGGCCTTGCAGGCAGCGGTCTACGAGGTCGGGCGGCGCCACTTCCCCGACACGTCCGGCAAGGCCAAGAGCCCGGACGGGCGGCCCGGCGTGTCGCAGGCGTGGTTCACGAGCCTCTACAACGTGCTGTTCGGCGAGGCCCGGGGGCCCCGGTTCGGCTCCTTCGTGGCCCTTTACGGCGTCGAGGAGACGCGGGGCCTGATCGCGGCGGCCCTGTCGGGCGCGCTGGTGGCCGAGCACGAGGCCTTCACGGCCGGCAAGAATGCGGCCTGAGCCTGCGATGATCGTCGACAGCCTCGCCGCCCTTGAGGCGATCTACCACGCACCCCTGGCGCCCGCCTCCACGGTGAAGGTGGCGGTCTCGGTCACGCCGGACTATGCGGCGCTGATCGCGGCCTCGCCCTTCGCGGTACTGGCGACCTCCGGCCCAGAAGGGCTCGATTGCAGCCCCCGTGGGGACCGGCCGGGCTTCGTGCGGGTCGCCGATCCGCACACGCTGATCCTGCCGGACCGGCGCGGCAACAACCGGATCGATTCCTTGCGCAACATCGTGCGCGATCCGCGGGTGGCCCTGCTGTTCCTGATCCCGGGCTCGGGCACGACGCTGCGGGTGAACGGGCGGGCGGTGATCTCGGCCGATCCGGACCTCCTCGCCTCCTTCAGCGTCGACGGCCACGCGCCGCGCACCGCAATCGTGATCACGGTCGCGGAGGTGTACTTCCAGTGCGCCCGGGCGATCATCCGGGCCAAGCTGTGGGATCCGGAGGCCCGGGTCGATCAAGCGAGCCTGCCAACCCCCGGGGCGATCCTGGCCGCGCTGACCGCGGGTGAAGTCGGCGGCCAGCGCTACGATGCGGAATGGCCGGGACGGGCGGCCAAGACGATGTGGTAAGGTCCACGGGCTGCGCCGCTGCAGTCCGGACGCCTTCGTGGAACGGTTGCACACGATCCGCTCCCGTACGGTTTCAGCTCAGCCTTCAGGGGCCGAAGCTTACTCCGCTGCGGCTCCCTCCCGGCTGCAACCGGCAGCCAGGGCGGCGACTCCCTTTCGGGCACCGGCCAGCGGGATCGATTCCGTGTCATCCGAGAGTGTGATGCGGAGTGTCTGGCCGGACAGAATACGGACCCATTCGGGACTCAGAGCCGGCTCGGCCTTAAGGATGATGGTGTCGTCGAGTTCCTGTTTTTGCGCGCGCATCGGCAAAGCGAGCTTGCCGCCCTCGGACGCGAACACGACCTTGGCTCGCGTCCCGTCACGCGTCCGGTCCCGACCATCGATGTAGGAGACGGTAAACCGGCGGCTTCGTGTGTCGCAGACCAGCACGACACTCTGGTCGCTGGTCTCCGGCACCTCGTAGGCGAGCAAGATGCGTCCCTCGCCATCACGCCGGGCCCATTGCATCTCCGTCTGCGCCGATGCCGGCGCAGCGAGCAAAAGTTCCACGACCGTCGATGCGGTCAAGCCGAGTCGCCGCCTTGCCATGAATACTCCAAGTCATCCTGGCGGCGTCAGCCGCTCACATGCCTCGGGGCCATGATTTAACAGCACGCCATCCGGAGAGAAATAGCCTTCCGCACTGCGTTTCTTGGCGCTGACCGTGCGCCGCCTTGGGGATCGAACTTCGGTATCTGGCCTGACTTTGGTCGGGCACCTTCCGGCATTGGAGGACACGTGCCGGCATGGAGGATGAGCCGACCCGCTGCCGGGATCAGGCCGCTGGGCGTGCGGGTCGGAGGGCCCTTACCCCACCAGCGCCAGATCCTGCGTCTCGGTATCGGGGATTACATCGACCTCGACCTTGAGGCGCTGCTTGCCCGAGCCGCTGACGATGCCGTCCAGCGGTGCCACGTCGCCGTAGTCGCGGCCGCGCGCCACCACGATGTGGTCGTCCCGCACCGGCACGCCGTTGGTCGGGTCGAGGCCGAGCCAGCCCGCGCCGCACCAGACTGCGACCCAGGCGTGGCTCGCATCGGCACCGCGCAGGCGCGGGCGCCCCGGCGGCGGCACCGTGCGCAGGTAGCCACTGACATAAGCCGCCGGCAGGCCCATGCCCCGCAGGCCCGCGATCATCACGTGGGCGAAATCCTGGCAGACCCCGGCCCGCAGGGCGAAGGATTCGGAGAGCGGCGTGTAGACGTTGGTGGCGCGGGCATCGAACCGGAAGTCCCTGCCGATCCGTAGCATCAGGTCATGGGCCGCTCCGTAGGCGCTGCGGCCGGCGGAAAAGCTCGGCCGTGCGTAGGCGGTCACCTCGGGCAGCAGCGGCACCCGGCCGCTCGGATACAGGAAATGCACCGGCGCCCGGCCGCCGAGGTCGCGGCCCGCCACCACGGCGTCGCGAACCCGCTCCCAGGCCGTCCCGGATTCCGGCGGCGGCGGGGCCGCGCGTTCGACTCGCACGGTGGAGAGCGCCTCGACGCTGAAGACGGTGTGGGGCGTCTCCAGGGTGATCGCCAGCGCGTCGATCCCGAAATAGTCGTGCCGCGTCACCGCAGTGGCGGGGCTCGGATCGATCGTGACGGCGCTCGCCAGCACGCTCTGGCCCTCACCGTCCTGCGGCTTGAGCCGCAGGGTGCAGCGGGCGAAGCGCACCGGTCGGCCGTAGCGGTAGGTGGTGCGGTGGCGCAGCGTATAAATCATCCCGGCGGCCATGCCGTGAGACGTCTGTCGCCCGTGGACGCCGGCAAGAGCGAAGGCGCGTCGCAGCTCGTGCTGCGGATTGTTCTTGAAGCGACAGCGTCAAGAACGCCCATCATCACGCCAGCCCCGTCAGTTTTTCCGGGCGCAGCGCGTTCGGCCCCGTCGGAAAGTAGCGCGCCGCGATCCCGTCGGCGAGGCGTTCGAGGTCGGTCTCCAGGGCGGTCAGGCGCACGGCATCGAAATCGGCGGCCTCGCCGCTGCGCAGTTCCGCCAGGATCCGGGTGGCGAGGCGGACATGCGGCTCCGGGATACCGTCGGCGGCGAGCGCCGGCAGGTCGGCGAGGTGGCGGGTGATCGCCTCCGCCTGGAAGGCGATCGAGCGCGGGTTGTAGGGGTCGAGCAGCACCAGGTCGCGCACGGGATCGAGGGCCGCACCCTGCAGGTAGCGGCGCCCGTAGCTGATCTGCGAGTCGCAGAGCGACAGCATCACCCCGAGGCAGCCCGGCGTCGCCTCGTCGTTGGCGAAGGCGAGCGCGAAGGTGCAGGTGTTGACCGCCCGCTCGATCCGCCGGCCGAGCTCGACGAAGTGCCAGCCCTCCGCCCGGCTCATGTTCTCGTGGGTGAGGCCGGACAAAGCCGCGAGCTGGCTCAGCGCCCGCTCGGCGCGGCCCGCGAGCTGGGATTCGGCCAGCGCCCACCCGGTGTCGAGGGAGAGGGACTCGCCGAGATCGGCGAGCACCCTCCAGGCCTCGCCGGAGAGGCGGGCGCGCAAGGCGGCGGCGTTGCGGCGGGCCGACTCGACATGGGCCCAGGCCGAACCCGGCCGCTCGCGCCCGGCCAGGGCCTCCTGGGCGAGGCGGGCGGTGGGCAGGTCGGCCGCGCCGATGGTGGCCCACTCGTACAGGAGGGCCCGCAAAGCCAGGGCGGCCGGCGTGTCGAGGGCGCCCGAGATATCGGCCCCGACCGCGTCGCCGACGCTGCGCAGATGAGCCAGCACCAGCCGGATCACTGCCTCGGCGCGTTCCAGGTAGCGGCCGAGCCAGAACAGGCCGTCGGCCGCCCGCGCGGGGAGGTGTCCGCCGACCCGCCGCACCCGCGGTGCCGCGTGCAGACCGATCGCGGGCGCGGCGACCGGTTTTTCCGAGAGCACCCAGACATCCGCCGAGCGGATGCCGAGCCGCAATTCGATCGGATCGACATCCTCGCGTTCCGCGACCCGGCAGAAGCCCCCGGGCATGACCTGCCAGCCGAGCGGCGTCCGCGTGGCGAAGACCCGGACCACGAAGGGGCGGGGCGCCAGCGAGAGGCCGTCCGGGCCGCGCTCCCAGCCCGGCATGGTCGAGAGCGGCGCGGCCTCCTGGGCGACGTAGTCGAACGGTCGATCGCGCAGGGCCGCCACCACCCGCTCCCGCTCGGCTGCCAGGACGGGGCCCGCTAGGATCGCGTCGCGCCCCGCCCCACGCTGGGGCGTCGCGGCCGGGCGCAGGGTCAGGCTGTCGAGGTTGGCCTGCGCGTGCGCGAGGCCTTCGAGGTCGCCACACCACCACGTGCGCGGATGGCCGAGCCGCAGGGGCTCGCCGAAGATCCGGCGGGCGATGCCGTCGAGATAGGGGGCGAGCGCGGCCGACTCCACGAGCCCCGAGCCCGGCATGTTGGTCACCACCAGGGAGCCGTTGCGCAGGGCCTCGAGAATACCGGGGACGCCGAGCCGCGAAGCCGGGTTCAGCTCCAGGGGATCGAGAAAGTCGGAATCGATCCGGCGCCACACGGCGTCGGCGCGCTTCAGGCCCGAGACGGTGCGCACGTGCAGGCGCCCATCCTGCATGACGAGGTCGTCGCCCTCCACCAGCATCAGGCCGAGATAGCGGGCGAGCGCCGCCTGCTCGACATAGGTGCTGCTGTAGGGGCCGGAGGTCAGCAGGCAGATCCGCGGGTCGATCCGCTCGGCGCCCAGCGTCAGACCATCGCGAAACGCCTGGAAGAAGGCCGGCAGGCGCTCGACATGGAGGTCTTGGACGAGGTCCGGGAAGGTCCGGGCCAGGACCATCCGGTTCTCCAGCGCCCAGCCGAGGCCCGAGGGTGCCTGCGTCCGGTCGGCCAGCACCTGCCAGCGCCCGTCCGGTCCCCGGCCGAGATCGGCGGCGTAGAGCTTCAGGTAGTGGCCGCCGGGGGGCATGACCCGGTGGAGCGGGTGCAGGAATTCGGGCGTGCCGGCCACAATCGCGGCGGGGAGCAGCCCCTCCTCGACCAGCCTTCCATCGCCGTAGACGTCGGCGAGGATCGCCTCCATCAGCTCCGCGCGCTGGACGATGCCGGCGCTCAGCGAAGCCCATTCGGCGCCTTCGATCACCAAGGGCAGGCAGCCGAGCGGCCAGGGATGCTCGCGCTGGTCGCCGGCGATGCGGAACGAGATGCCGGCGTCCCGGATGTGCCGCTCCGCCGCGACGAAGCGGGCCAGGATCTCCGTCTCGGTCAGGCCGCCGAGGCGGTCGAGCAGGCGCGGCCAGGCCCCGCGGGGCTGTCCGTCCGGCCCCAGGAACTCGTCCGGCCGCCCGGGGACCGGCCGGTAGCCCGCGGCCCAACGGGCGACGCGCGCCAGCGGGTCCTCCGCCGGCTCGGCCCGGGCGAGGCTCTCCGCGAGCGCCGCCCCCATCACGGCCCCCCGATCATTGCGGAGCCGACGTGCGCAGGTCGAGGGTCAGCGGAAACTCCGCGCTCGGTTCCGGCCGGGGCATCGCGACCTGGCCCGGGGTATGGCCGTGCGGCTGGAACCGGGCGAGGCGCCGCCCCTCCGCCTCGTAGGCGTTGACCGGGTGGGTCTCGTAGTTGCGCCCGCCCGGATGGGCGACGTGGTAGCGACAGCCGCCGAGCGAGCGCCCGCTCCAGGCATCGAGGATGTCGAAGGTCAGCGGTGCGTGCGCCGGGATCGTCGGGTGCAGCGAGGAGGCCGGCTGCCACGCCTTGAAGCGCAGGCCCGCCACGGCTTCGCCGCCGCGGCCGGTGGAGGTCATGGGCAGGCGACGGCCGTTGCAGGCAATGACGTGCCGCTCGGGCACGAAGCCCTCGACCTTGACCTGCAGCCGCTCGACCGAGCTGTCGACGAAGCGCACGGTGCCCCCGCTTGTCCCTTCCTCGCCCATCACGTGCCAGGGCTCCAGCGCCTGGCGCAGTTCCATCCGGACGCCGCCATGCTCCACCGCGCCGAAGACCGGGAACCGGAACAGGGCCTGCGCCTCGAAGGCGACGGGATCGAAAGCGTACCCTGCCGCCCGCAGATCCTCCAGCACCCCGAGGAAGTCGGACCAGAGGAAATGCGGGAGCATGAAGCGATCGTGGAGGTTCGTGCCCCAGCGGACACAACTGCCGGTCTGCGGCTCGCGCCAGAGCCACGCCACGAGGGCGCGGAGCAGGAGCTGCTGCGCGAGGCTCATCCGCGCGTCCGGCGGCATCTCGAAGGCGCGGAATTCCAGGAGGCCGAGGCGGCCGGTCGGCCCGTCCGGCGAGTAGAGCTTGTCGATGCAGATCTCGGACCGGTGGGTGTTGCCGGAGACGTCCACCAGGATGTTGCGGAACACCCGGTCGACCAGCCAGCGCGGGATGTTGGGCGCGTCGGGGGCCGGGATCTGCGCCAGCGCGATCTCCAGCTCGTAGAGCCCGTCATGGCGGGCCTCGTCCATGCGCGGGGCCTGGCTGGTCGGGCCGATATACAGGCCCGAGAACAGGTAGGAGAGGGCAGGGTGGCGCTGCCAATAGAGCACGAGGCTCTTGAGCAGGTCGGGTCGGCGCAGGAATGGCGAATCGTCCGGCGTGACGCCGCCCATGACCACGTGGTTGCCGCCGCCGGTGCCGGTGTGGCGCCCGTCGACCATGAACTTCTCGGCGCCGAGCCGGGTCTGGCGGGCCTCGGCGTAGAGGTCGGTGGTGATGTCGACCGCCTCCCGCCAGGAGGCGGCCGGGTGGACGTTGACCTCGATCACACCCGGGTCGGGCGTTACCTTGATCATGCCGATCCGTGGGTCGTAGGGCGGCTCGTAGCCCTCGATCTGGATCGGCAGGTTCAGCCCGGCGGCGACCGCTTCGAGATGGCCGGCGAGTTCGAGGTATTCGTCGACGCGCTGCACCGGCGGCATGAACACCCGCACCACCCCGTCCCGGGGCTCGATCGACACCGCCGTGCGCACGGCCACGCCCGTGATGCCCGAGCCGTTGACGGTCGTCTCGCCGGGATGCCCGTCGGGCAGCGCGGCGCGGGGCTCCAGGGGATCCTGCGGCTGGTAGTAGGGATAATGCTCCGGTGGCACGTAGGGCAGGGACGACAGGGGCAGGCGGAAGCCCAACGGCGAGTCCCCCGGCACCAGGAAGGTGGCACCGCGGCGGAACTCCCATGTCTCCGAGATCCAGACCCGATCGGCATCGCCGTCCTTGCCGGTGGGCAGGCTGGCCAGCGGCAGGACGTAGCCCGCGGCCTCCCCGAGACCCCGCGCGTAGACCCGCTTGATCCGCGCATCGAACTCCACCGAGCCGGACTTGGCGTCGGCCGGCGTGACGTTGACCGGCAGCGCTGCGACCTTCTTCTCCCAGAGCTCAACGTCCTCGAAGGCCGGGAAGACGTAGTCGGACAGGCCGAGGCGACGGGCCAGCGCGTCGGTGAGCGCCTTGGCCTGCGCGATGGTGGCCGTTCCCTCCTCCCCGGGGGCAGCTTCCGGAGCGATCAGGTCCGGGTTGCGCCAGATCGGCTTGCCGTCCTTGCGCCAGTAGAGCCCGAAGGCCCAGCGGGGCAGGCTCTCGCCGGGATACCACTTGCCCTGGCCGTAATGGAGCAGCCCGCCGGGGCCGAACCGGTCGCGCAGGCGCCGGATCAGTTCGTCGGCGCGGCCGCGCTTGGTCGGGCCGACCGCGGCGATGTTCCATTCGGGGGCTTCGAAATCGTCCACCGACACGAAGGTCGGCTCGCCGCCCATGGTGAGCCGCACGTCCTGCTTCGCGAGGTCGGCATCGACCCGCTCGCCCAGCGCGTCCATGGACGTCCAGATCGCCTCCGAGAACGGCTTGGTGATCCGCGGCGTCTCGGCGACGCGGGTGATGCTCATCGCGAAGTCGAAGGTGGTCTGGGCCGGCTCCATCGCCCCCGAGATCGGCGCGGCCGAATGGTAGTGCGGCGTCGCGGCCAGCGGGATGTGGCCCTCGCCGGTGAGCAGACCCGAGGTCGCGTCCATGCCGACCCAGCCGGCGCCCGGCAGGTAGACCTCGGCCCAGGCGTGCAGGTCGGTGAAATCCGCCGAGGCTCCCGTGGGGCCATCGACCGCAGTGGTGTCGGGCACGAGCTGGATCAGGTAGCCGGAGACGAACCGGGCGGCGAAACCGATCCGGCGCAGCACCTGCACGAGCAGCCATGCGGAATCGCGGCACGACCCGCTCTTGAGCCGCAACGTCTCGGCGGGGGTCTGGACCCCGGGCTCCATGCGGACGCCGTAGGCGGTCTCCCCGGCGATCTGGGCGTTCAGCGCCACCAGGAACTGGACTGTGTTGGGCTCTTCGGGCAGCCGGCCCAGCAGCGCCTCCATTTCGGGGCACTCGGCGTCGACCGGCAGGCGATAGGGCGTCAGCTCCTCCGCGAGATCGGCGTCATACGCGAAGGGATGGGTCTGGGCGTAGTCCTCCACGAAGAAGTCGAACGGGTTGATCACCGCCATGTCGGCGGTGAGATCGACCTCGATCTTCAACTCGTCGGTCTTCTCCGGGAAGACGAGCCGGGCGAGCCAGTTGCCGCTCGGATCCTGCTGCCAGTTCAGGAAGTGGTTGGCGGGCGTCACCGTCAGCGCGTAGGCCGGGACCTTGGTCCGCGCGTGCGGCGCCGGGCGCAGGCGGATCACCTGAGGCCCGAGGCTGATCGGCCGGTCGTAGCGGTAATGCGTGACGTGGTGCAGGGCGGCTTTAATCGACACGATGGCTCCGTCGAAAGGATCGAACGCGGTTCTCGATGCCGGTCCCTGGCGCCGGACCCAACCGCGCAGTTATGCGATACACACCCACCGACAAGCAATTTCCGTGCGGCGGCCCGGCTGTCTGGCAGGAACTTTGCCCCGCAGCCCCGCTTGATCGGCAGGTGGGCCGGATGCCGGCCCGGGACGGCCCGATGAAGATTTTCCAGTGCCAGGCGTGCGACCAGCCGGTCACCTTCGAGGCGACCGGCTGCGAGAGCTGCGCCCGGCGCCTCGGCTATGTGTGCGCAGTTCACGAGATCTCGGCCCTGGAGCCGCAGGGGCTCTCAGGTCATCCTTTGATGGGCGGCGCGCGGGTGTTCCACGCCTACGCGGATCCGGGCCGACGCTATCGCCTGTGCAACAACGCCCTGTCGGAGGCCTGCAACTGGCTGGTGCCGGAGGACTGCACCGACATCTTCTGCACCGCCTGCCGCCACAACCGGGTTGTGCCGGACCTGTCGCAGCCCTGGAACCTGACCCGCTGGCGTCCGATCGAGGCCGCCAAGCACCGGCTGTTCTACTCGCTGCTCCGTCTGGAATTGCCGCTCGCCACCCGCGCTCAGTACACGGACGGGCTGGCCTTCGACTTCCTGGTCGATCCCGCCGAGAGCTTTTCCGGCGGGCCGCCGGTGCTGACGGGCCATATCAACGGCCTGATCACCATGAACATCGCCGAGGCCGACGACGTCGAGCGGGAGCGCCGCCGGATCCTGTTCGGCGAGCATTACCGCACCCTGCTCGGCCATTTCCGGCACGAGATCGGACATTATTTCTGGTATCTGCTGGTGCTGAACGGCCCCGCCTGGGAGCCCTTCCGGGCGCTGTTCGGTGACGAGCGCCGCAACTACGTCCAAGCCCTGCAGGATCATTACGCGAAGGGGGCGCCGGCCGACTGGGACGAATCCTACGTCTCGGCCTACGCCACGGCCCACCCGTGGGAGGATTTCGCCGAGACCTTCGCGCATTACCTGCACATCGTCGACACGCTCGAGACCGCATCGACCTTCGAGTTGCACGTGCGCCCGCGCCTGCGCCATAGGTCCGCGTCGCCGACGGTCATCGACTTCGACCCCTACAATACCTTGGACCTCGACCGGCTGATCGCGGCGTGGCTGCCGCTGACCTACGCGATCAATTCGCTGTCCCACAGCATGGGCCAGTCGGCGCTCTACCCGTTCAAGTTGACGCCCACAGTGATTGCGAAGCTCGCCTTCGTGCACGAGCGGATCTACGCCTCCCGCACCGGCACCCTGCCGGATGCCGGCGAGGCCGGGGCCGAGATGCTGCGCGCGGTGATCATGGGCCTGCGCCAGAAGGTAGCGTCGGCGACGGGGTGAGGGCCCGGCAGCCAGTCACGGCCGGGGACGCGGCAATGGTTTCAGCGTGATGAACCGGGCCGTCCGCGACGGGTCGCCCTCATCGGTCTGCCAAACGGTCCGAACCTGCGGGTCCATTCCGATCAGCGCCGCGAGAGGCCTTTCGAAATAGAGCTTAACGGCCTGGTGGCCGGTAAGGACGCGTTTGAAATGCGCCCGGCAACAGTGCGAGAGCAACGCATCCCGAACATCGTCCGGGTTACGGGGCGTAAGGCCGAACACCGCCAGGAAGCGGCCTTTCGCGGCTTCGTCCTTGTGATGGGGTTGAGAAGGTAATCCGCGATTTCGGCGGGAGCGATATGAAAGCGGGACAGCCAATCCGCTTCGCTCGTAGTCACCTGACCGCCCGTTCAACGAGGCGCACCGCAGCGGCATCGATCGTGGCCAGCGTGTCGAAGGGCTCCGTGAACTCGACCTCGAACGCCGCACCGTCTGTGTAGACAGCTACCACCGTACCGGTCGCGCCGGCCGGCACCGTCAGGTCGTCGTCACCCATCACAGGCAGTAGAACCCGCACGCGATCGAGTTCGCGAACCGGCTCAGTCCACTCAGCCCCGGCGGGCGGCACGTGCCTGTCCGGACGCTGAACACTCATGGCGCACACGATAGCCCTCTCCCCCGAACGCAACGCGGATCCGCGCCCGTCACGCCCCCCCGTGCCGCGCCGCGAAGGCACGGAACGCCTCGAGCGTCTCGGCGCTGACGTGATGCTCGATCCCCTCGGCGTCCCGCCGGGCAGTCTCGGGGCTCACCCCCAGCGCGCAGAGGAAACGCTCGACGATGCGGTGGCGCTCCCGGGCTTGGGCAGCCAGCCGACGGCCGGCCTCGGTCAGGAACACGCCGCGATAGGGCCGCTGCTGGACGAGCCCGTCCTCGCATAGGCGCTTGAGCATCTTGGCGACGGTGGGCTGCGCCACGCCGAGGCGCGCCGCGATGTCCACCTGCCGTGCCTCGCCGCCATCGCCGATCAGATCGTCGATCAGCTCGACGTAATCCTCGACCAACTCGGAACGCCGGGCCTCGCGGGCTTGGCGAAAGCTCTCCACGTGCCGCTCGGGATCGACCAGAACGGTCTCGGGCGGGCCCTGCTCGGACGGTTCCTGCATCGGCTCTCCCTCTCGGCACGCACGCGCCGCCCCGCCCCTGTCTAGCAAGAACCGCCCGCGGGAGGGGAGTCCCACAGAATCCCCATTTAGGGCTTGAATCCGGCGCGCTCAGCCCTGAATATAGCCAACGCTATATTTTTGAGGAGAAGGTGAGCATGGCGTCACCGAACGCCGCGACGACCCCCGGAAGCGCCGCGCCCGGGGCGATGAGCCGGCGGACCGAGGGCGCGATCCGCGACGTCCTCGACGGGCGTCGGAGCGGCCGGGGCCGGTTTCTGCTGTTCGTGGGGCCCGCCGTGACGGCGTCGATCGCCTACATGGACCCCGGAAACTTCGCCACCAACATCCAGGCCGGTGCTCGCTACGGCTACGGCCTGCTCTGGGTGGTGCTGCTCGCCAACCTCACCGCGATGCTGTTCCAGGCGCTCTCGGCCAAGCTCGGGATCGTCACGGGAAAAAACCTCGCCGAGCATTGCCGGGACGCGACGACCCGCCCGGTGCGCCTCGCCCTGTGGGGCATCAGTGAGGTCGCCGCCATGGCGACCGACCTCGCGGAGTTCCTCGGCGGCGCCATCGGCCTGTCGCTGCTCACCGGCATGCCGCTCATGGCCGGCATGGCGGTCACGGCGGTCATCACCTATGCGATCCTGCTCTTGGAGCACGAGGGTTTCCGGCCGCTGGAGATTGCCATCGGCGTGATGGTCGGCACGATCGGCCTCTGCTACGCGGTCGAGCTTCTGGTGGCCCCGGTGGCCTGGGGCGAGGCCGCCAAGGGTCTCGTGACCCCAAAAATCCCGGACGCGGAGGCGCTGACCATCGCGGTGGGGATCATCGGCGCCACCGTGATGCCGCACGCGCTGTTCCTGCATTCGGGCCTGACCCAGGGGCGGGGCAATCCGCGCAGCGAGGCCGACCGGCGCCTGCTGGTGCGCTACTCGAACCGCGAGGTGGTGGTGGCCCTGATGCTGGCGGGCCTCGTCAACATCGCGATGGTAATCATGGCGGCGGCGGCCTTCCATCTCGGCCACAGCGAAGTGGCCGAGATCGGCGAGGCCTACCGGACCCTGACGCCGTTGCTGGGCCCCGCCGCGGGGGCGGCCTTCCTGGTGTCGCTGCTGGCCTCCGGTATCTCCTCGTCGGTGGTCGGGACGCTCGCCGGGCAGATGGTGATGCAGGGCTTCACCGGCTGGCGGATCCCGCTCCTCGTCCGCCGGCTCGCGACCATGCTGCCGGCCTTCGTGGTCGTGGCGATCGGCGTCGATCCGACCCGGGCGCTGGTCCTGTCGCAGGTGGTGCTGTCGCTGGCCCTGCCGGTACCAATGGTGGCGCTGGTGGTGTTCACCCGGCGCCGGAGCGTGATGGGGCCCTTTGCCAACGGGCCGCTCACCCAGGCGGCCGCCATGGCGGGGGCTGCGGTGGTGCTGGCGCTCAACATGGTGCTGCTGGCGGCGGCGTTCGGGGTGCCGGTGCCGGGATTGGGGTGAGAGCCCGCAGCGCGGTTGTCGTGCCCACGCCTTCGCGTCACCGGACGCAGATCGATCGTTGGCTCAAGCCGCAGCCCACAGGTTGGCTGTGCAGAGATGTCGAAAATCCCACACAGCTCACATGACGCGTTGTCGGTAAGCGAAGCCGACGCGTAGCATGAGCCTCGCGAGAGACCTATGTCTTTGCTATGGGGATGGCGTCATGCGCACGGGCAAATTCAAGATCAGCTATCCGGCAGCTGCACAGCTCGCGTTGCTGCCCCAGGCCGAGAAGGCAGCTCTGAAGCGCCTGTTCGCAAGTGATGAGATCGAGCAGCCGGAAACGACGAAGCCGATCAGCGATGGTCGTTTCGTATCCCGGCTCGGAAACAAGCGTGTGCTGTGGCGTCGGCAATCCTCGGATAACGCGCCGGAGATCCTCTCGATCGTCGATCATTCGTTTGCTCAAGCCTGAATGAACAGTTTTGAAAGAATCAAATTCGATCTGAGGCACGCCGACACCGAATTGGCATCGTTCAAGGCATGGCTCGCTGCGGTGAATTTCGTTGGCGAGACGGTTATTGTTTCTGAAATCAAGAAGCGGCGACACATGGCCTGCCTTTTAGCTTCGACGTTAGGTCTGCCAGCGCCTGATATGATCAAGTTCGAACTCGCGCTCAAAGGAATGTTTCGCACCGACTTGGTGCTTGGTAACGATGGTCAACGCCGGTTCGGGCTCATCGAATTCGAGGATGCGGAAGCAACGAGCATCTTCAAGAAAGGCACCCCTCAATATCGTTTCTGGTCGCCGCGGATCGAGCATGGATTCACCCAGATCCTCGATTGGGCTTGGGTACGATCCGATCATCCAAACGATTCGGTTCTGCTCGGCGGCTTTGGTGGCCCGATCACCACGAGTGCTTATGCCGTCATTTGCGGTCGCGACGCGAGCTTGGCCGACGACGTGGAACGTAAAAGGTTCAAGCATCGTCGCGATCACCTTAAGGTGGAAGGCCAACCAGCTTTGGTGCTGACGTACGACGAGATGGTGCGCAGCATGGAGGATAATCTCTCAGTCGCGAAAACCTGGACTTGACGATGGAGCATGAACGGACCTCGATCGGATCGGAGCTCCTTCACGCGTCTTTACGAAGAGAAGATCTTTTCGCCCCCACCGCCCTCCCTCACATCGCCCGCACCACCACCTCCACGAGGTTGGCGCCCCCCGACCGGATCCCGGCCTCGATCGCCGGGGCGATATCGGCGGCGGCCGTCACCCGCCGCGCCGGAACCCCCATCGAGGCGGCGAGTGCCAGAAAATCGATCCGCGGGTCGGTGAGGTCCATGGCGATGAAGCGGTTGGCGCGCACCGAGGCGTAGTGTGCCTGGCCCTTCATGAAGGTCTTGAGGATGTTGTACTCGGCGTTGTTGATCACCACGAAGGTGACCGGCAGCTTTTCGTGCGCGGCTGTCCACAGGGCCTGAGGCGAGTATAGCGCGGCGCCGTCGCCGACCACGCAGACCACCGGGGCGCGGTCGAGGCCCAGGGAGAAGCCGACCGCGGCCGGCATGCCCCAGCCGAGCACGCCGCCGCGCATCGCCGCGTACTGATGGGCCGAGGGGCTATCGAGGAAGGTGCGCAGGTGGGTCAGGGTCGCGGGGGCCTCGTCCACGATGGTGGTCTCGGCCCCGACCGCGCGGGCCACCTCCCGGGCGGCCACCAGCGGCGCGATCACCGGATCCGCGAAGGCCGCATCCGCGGCGGCGGCGAGCTTCGCCCGGCGCTCGGCCCGGGCGGTCACGGCCCGGTCGCGCAGGTCCGCGAAAATCGCGGACCGGTCGGCGAGGCGGGGCTCGAGCAGCGGCAGCAGTGCCTCCAGCGAGGCGCGGATGTCGCCCACCGTCGACAGGCCGGTGGCGTAGGTGCGCCCGAGGTCACGGACATCCGCGGAGAGCTGAAACACCTGCACCCCCGGTGGCACCGCCGAGACCTCCGAGTAGAGCACGGTGATCAGCGACTTGCCGCCGAGCGCGAACACCGCGTCGTAGCGCCCGAGGATCTCCGCGATGGCGTCCGCCCGGGTCGGCAGGTTGCCGGCCCAGAGCGGGTGCGCAGTGGGGAAGGGGATGTGGGCCGGCCAGGACGAACCGTAGACCGGCGCCGCCAGGAGATCGGCCAGCGCCACCATCTGCGCCGAGGCGTCCGAGGCGTCGATCTCGTCGCCCGCGATCAGGGCGAGGCGGCCCGGTGCGATCGCGGCGAGTTTCTCCGCCAGCCGGTCCAGGGAGCCCGCCACCGCCCGCTGGTCGATGGTCGAGGTCTCGCCCGCGGGAACCGTGCTCATCGCCTCCATTACGTCCATGGGCAGGGACAGGAAGACCGGGCCGGAGGGGGCAGCCCCCGCATCGTGGAAGGCGCGGCGCAGCAGGATCGGGATCTGGTCCGGGCTCGTCACTTCGCGCGCCCATTTCATCACCGGGTCGGCGATGGCCACGAGGTCGCCCATCAGGAGCGGATCGGTCAGCGCGTGGCGCAGGTCCTGCTGCCCGGCGGTGACCACCAGCGGCGTGCCTGAGACCTGGGAATTGACCAGCCCGCCCATGGCGTGGCCGAGGCCGCCCGCAGTGTGCAGGTTGAGGAAGGCGGGGCGCCGCGCGCCCTGCGCGTAGCCGTCCGCCATGGCGACTGCGGTCGCTTCCTGCAGGGCCAGAATGTAGGTGATGTCGGGCGCCTCGGTGAGCGCGTCGATCAGCGGCAATTCCGTGGTACCGGGATTGCCGAAGATGTAGCGCACCCCCTCCGAGCGCAGCACCTCCACCAGGAGGTCGGCGCCCCGGCGGCGGCCCGCTGCCTCGACGGTCTCGATCGTCATGCCTGGCCCCCGGTGGAATTGGCCTGGAGGCTAGACGATGGATACCCCAGGGCAAGCCCCGGCGGCCTCCTGGCGCCGGACGGGCCTGCGCCGAGGCTCGTCGAGCGGATCGATGCGCGGCTCTTCGTCGGCTTGCGCCTCCTTTGGTCGCATGGTGCAACGATTCACGAACCCGTGATCCCGGGTCTTCCCGGGGTCGCAAGGTTCCGCCGGTCGATGCGGCCCGTTGGAAGGACACCATGGACCAGCGGACACCGCCCGATCTGAGCCGCGACGCCGAGGCCGCGGCGCGCGCGATCGCCCTGTCGGCGGCGCGGCGTGCCGCGGGCCAGGATCGCGACGACGGGTTCCCGCACGCGGATGTCGCCGACCTCGCCCGCCTGGGCCTGCTCGCCGCGCCGGTCCCGGCGGCTCTGGGCGGGGCGGGCCTCGGCGCGGAGCCGGGCGCCGGGGCGCTGGCCGAGGTGCTGCGCCTCGTCGGTTCCGGCAGCCTGGCGCTCGGACGGCTCTACGAGGGCCACGTCAACGCCCTCCAGCTCATCGGCCAATACGGCACAGCCGGTCAGCGCGCGCGCCTGTTCGCCGATGCCCGCGCGGGCCACCTGTTCGGCGTCTGGAACACCGAGCTGGCCGGGGCGGGCCTCGTCTTGGAGGCCGACGAGGATGGCCTGCGCCTGAGCGGCGCGAAATGCTTCGCCTCGGGCGCGGGCTTCGTGACCCGCGCCCTGGTCACGGCGCCCTGTCCGCGCGGGGGCGGGACCCTGATGCTGGTGGTGCCGCTGGAGCCCGGCACCCGGGCCGACCGCTCGGCATGGCGGGCGCAGGGCATGCGGGCCTCGGCCACCGGAACCCTCGATTTCGGCGGGATCGCCCTCCGGGACGACGCCATCCTCGGAAACCCGGACGACTATTTCCGCCAGCCGGCCTTCTCGGGGGGCGCGTGGCGGTTCCTGGCGGTGCAGCTCGGCGGCATCGAGGCCGTGTTCGACGCGTGGCGGGCCCATCTCGTGCGCCTCGGGCGCGGGGCCGATCCCCATCAGCTCGCGCGGCTGGGCGAGGGCGCCATCGCGGTCGAGGGGGCGCGGCACTGGGTGGCGCGGGCGGCGGCCCTGGCCACCGGCGGGACGCTGCCGGCCGCACGCGTCGTCGCCTTCGTCAACCTCGCCCGGCTCGCGGTGGAGAAGGCCGGGCTCGACGTGCTGCAGCTCGCCCAGCGCTCCGTCGGCCTGCCGGGCTTCCTGCACGGGCATCCCCTGGAGCAGCTCTCCCGCGACC
>NZ_JALNUM010000087.1:0-27427 GCF_026540795.1 Methylobacterium sp. GC_Met_2 | reverse complement strand
GACGGCTTCCAGCATCACCGGCCGCGCCGGCCTCGGGAACCGCCTGGGCCGTGCCGCGAGGGTTCCGAAGGCCCAGAGGCCGAGACACAGCAGGCCGATCAGGATCCCGTCCCAGGACGGCTCCGTGCGGCACATCAGGATCCCGGTGCCGGTCAGGGCAGCCAGGGCCGCCAGGAGCCTTGGTGTCGGATCGCCGGACGTCATGCCGCAGAATCCGCGCTCCGCGCTGAAAACCCCTGAACGAAACCGCGACACTTGTCGGCAACCGGGCCTTTCGGGTCGGTCAATCGGCCAGACTGGAGGGCATCTGCCACGCGACGCCCGGATGCTCGCGGATGTCGCCGGCCCGGGATCCGGTATCGGCATCGCTCGTCCAGTCGCTGGGCTCCGCGATGGCGGCGATCTCCGCGTCCGGATAGGCGGCCGTCAGGAACAGGCGCGCCTCCCCCTCGGCCTCCGCCCGGACGGTGACCAGGGGTTTCTCCCCTTGTGCGTCGCGCACCTGGGCGATGAACAGCTTGGTCATGATCAGGCCTCCCCTTCCGCGACGCGAGGACCGCGACGGGCGGACCGCCGGCCCGGCGCCCTGTCGGACAAGCTTGAAAGCCGCGCCGCTGTTCCCGGTCGAACAGGGCGCGGCGGGCGGATTCGGTCGGGACGCCCCGGATCGGGACGGGTCGGAACAGGCTCCGGGGCCGGTGGTTATCCCGCACGGGCCGGCACCGCGCCGGTACGTCGAAGACTCGTAGAATTCGGGAGCGTCATGACCAGCCGCACCATCCAGTCCGCCCTGCTCGCCCTCGCCCTGGCCGCCGGCACCGCCGGAATGGCCGCCGCGCAGAGCACGCCCAACGGCAACACCTCCTCCGCCGGCGCCCCGGCGGGCGACAACAACACCGGCAACGGTGCCACGGGCAGCGGCGCGGCGCCGAGCGGAAAGTGACGCAACGTTAACCATAGGCGACATCGCCGGTCCCACGATCGAGCACCGTCCCGTCCCGCGGCCACCCGGCGCGCGGGACGTTTCGTATCGGGCACGCGCTCCTGAACGCGGCCGGGCAGTGCGGAATCCGTCATCCGGCGGACCGGCCCAGGGTGGCGCGTCCCCGGGGCGGGCGATGGTCGATCGGGGCGGCGCGGTGCGCCTTTTCTTGGGAGCCCGATATCCTGTAAGAGGATCGCCCGGGCGACTACTCCGGCGGGGAACTGAATAGTACGGGTGATGCGGCCGAACTCAGTACTGCAACTTCAAGACGAGCGCCCAGGTCTTCATCAGGCCACGGCCTGGCGCGATGCCGTCGCACCGTTCTGGAACTTCGCGGTCCGCAAGGAGGATCTGGCGGAATTCCGCGGGCGCTCGCAGGTCCAGCATCTCGGGAACGCGATCCTCTGCCGGGCCAGCGCCTCGGGCCTGCAGTTCACCCGCGACCGCGCCCTCGTGGCCCGCATGGGCATCGATCACATCCTGGCGCATGTGCGCCTGGCCGGCCGGTCCCAGGTCGCGGCCGGGGGCAGCGAGCAGGATTGCGATCCGGGCGACATCTGCCTGCTCGACCTGTCGCGGCCCCTCTCCGCCCGGTCCACGGACTATCAGGCCCTGACGGTGGTGCTGCCGCGCGGGCTCTTCGGCGCGAATCAGGGCGTGCTCGACGCGCTCCACGGCCGAATCATCCGCGGCGCGACCCCGTTCGGCCGGATGCTGAACGATCATCTGCGGGCCCTCGGCGCGCACGCCCCCGGCTTCTCGGAGCGGGAGGCCGCGGCGGCCGCGCAGGCGACGGCCATGCTCCTCGGCGCGGCGGTCTCCAGCCTGCCCGCGGAGGAGCGGCCCGGTCGCGCCCCGGACGGCACCCCGATCCTGCTCGCCCTGCGCCGGTTCATCGAGGCCGAACTGGCCTCCCCCGACCTGAACGCCGAGGCGCTCGGCCAATCCTTCGGGATCTCGCGCAGCGCCCTGTACCGCCTGTTCGTCCCGCTTGGGGGCGTATCCGGCTACATCCGTCAGCGCCGGCTCGCCCGCGCCTATCAGGATCTCGCCGGCGACGGGCGCGGCGCCCGCGTCTCGGAAGTGGCGTATCGCTGGGGCTTCGAGAGCCCCGCGCATTTCGCCCAGGCCTTCCGCGCCGCCTTCGGCCACGCGCCCCGGGATGTCCGGACCCAGGGTCCGGCCCGGAGCGCGACGCCGACCCCGGCGGAGGCCGCCGCGGCTTCGGATCGCGCGGAGAACTGGCCCGACTTCTACGACTGGGTCCTCCGGCTGGCCGCCTGAGTCGGGGCCATCGGCGCGCGTATGGCTTCGGCTCCTTGTGTTCCTGACCCCCCATCGACCATAAGACCCGCGATGGGCTTCGGGGTTCGGCATAGGCGCTCCGTGCGGGCGCGGGGCTGGTGGACGATCGCCGTCCGCATGCTTGCGCTCGTCCTGACGCTGTCGGTCGCCGGACTGGGCGTCGGCCACGCGGCGGATCTCGCCTTCCATGCGGGCAGCCACCATGCCCGGAGCGAGGGCGCCGTCCTCGACGCGCCGGCCTCTTCCGCCGCTGTCGATCCCGGCCTTGCCGCGCATGTTCATTGTGGCTGTCATCTGGCGGCCCGCTTGGAGGGCGGGGTGATGGTGCCGCCGCCCGTGCCGGGCCGGCCCCTGCGCGCTCGCCTCGTCCAGGGCCGCCCCTCCGTCGATCCCGACCGGCTGCCGCGGCCCCCACGCGCGTGAACTGACGCCGCCCACCGGCGCGCGTCTCGTCCGGAGGCCTGAACCGGCCCCGGGCCCACCCTCACGCGAAACCTGAACGGGACATTCCGGGACCGCCACGCGGCATCCCGCCGTCCCGGCCGCTTCCATGGCCGATCCATGCGCATCCTCCTGTCCGCCGCTGTCTGCGCGGTCTTTCTGACCGCCGGCATCGCCCTCGGCGCCGCCGTTCCCGCCTTCCCCGCCCTCCTCCGGCAGGCCCTCGACGGCGCCGGGCTCGGCCCGGACGGCCGCGATCGCGCCGCGGCAACGGACCGGCCAAGGGCCGGCGCCGACAGCCGACCGCACGACGACCAGCCACACGGTGCGGATCACGGGGCGGATCACGCGCAGGACGTGATCCGGATGCGGGCCGATCAGATCACCGGCCAGGACATCGCGACACAGCGGGTCGGCGGCGGCACGCTGGCGCGCCACCTGCTGGTCCCCGGCACCATCACCCCCGACACCGACCGGATCGCCCGCGTCCCCGCGCGGGTGGTCGGCACCGTGGCGGAGATGCGCAAGCGCCTCGGCGACGCCGTGCAGGCGAACGAGGTCGTGGCGATCCTCGACAGCCGGGAGGTCGCCGACGCCAAGAGCGAATTCCTGACCGCCCAGGTCCAGGCCGAATTGCAGACGATCAACTTCGAGCGCCAGCAGAAGCTGCTCGCCTCGCGCAGTGCCTCGGAGGCCGCCTTCGAGACCGCCCGGGCCGCCTATCTGGAGACCCGGCTGCGGGTCGATCTCGCCCGCCAGAAGCTGTCGGCCTTGGGCCTCGATGCCGCCGAGGTGGCGGCCGCCCAGAAGCGCGACGAGGCCACGCCCAACCAGTCGAGCCTGCGCCGCTATCCCCTGCGGGCGCCGCTCGCCGGCCGGATCGTCGAGCGCAAGGTCGATGTCGGCACCGCGGTCGGCAAGGAGGGCGACCCGGCCGACCTCTACACGGTGGCGGACCTCTCGACGGTGTGGATCGAGCTGTCGGTGCCTACCCTCGATCTCGCCCAGGTGCGGGAGGGCGCCCGCGTCGCCGTCACCCCCGGCCGGGCCGGCGAGGCGGAGCGCCAGGCCGAGGGCCGCGTGATCTTCGTGAGCCCCTTCCTCAACGCCGATACCCGCTCGGCCCGGGTGGTGGTGACCCTGCCGAACCCCGATGGCGCGTGGCGGCCCGGCACCTTCGTCACCGCCGAGGTGGAGATCGCCCGGGACACGGTCCCGGTCCGGATCCCCAAGGCGTCCGTCCAGACGATCGCCGGCAAGAGCGTGGTGTTCGTGCGCAATGCCGACGGCTTCGAGAAGCGGCCGGTCGAACTCGGGCCCTCCGACGACGAGGCCTACGCGGTCACCGGCGGGCTCGAGCCCGGTGCCGAGATCGCGACCGGCAACACCTTCCTGCTGAAGGCCGAGCTCGGCAAGGCCGATGCCGACCACGACCATTGAGGACCGCGCCATGATCAGCCGCATCCTCGCCGTCTCGGTCCGCCAGCGCTGGCTGGTGCTGCTCCTCGTGCTGCTGGCATCGGGCTTCGGCGCCGTCGCACTGTCGGAGCTGCCGATCGACGCGGTGCCCGACATCACCAACAACCAGGTGCAGATCAACACCCTGGCGCCCTCGCTCTCGCCGGTCGATGTCGAGCGGCAGGTCACCTACCCGGTCGAGACCGCGCTCGCCGGCATCAAGGGTCTCGACTACACCCGCTCGCTCTCGCGCAACGGCTTCTCGCAGGTCACCGCGGTCTTCGCCGAGAGCCTCGACATCTACTTCGCCCGCCAGCAGGTCGCCGAGCGCCTCGCCCAGGTGCGGGAGGATCTGCCCTCCGGGGTCGAGCCGCGGATGGGGCCGATCTCCACCGGCCTCGGGGAGGTCACCATGTGGTCGGTCCGCTACGCGCCGCCGGGGGCGCGGGTGATCGTGCCGGCGGGCAAGCCCGGCTGGCAGCCCGACGGCAGCTACCGGACCCCGGAGGGCCAGGATCTCAAGACGGAGCTGGAGCAGGTCGCCTACCTGCGCACGGTCGAGGACTGGATCATCCGGCCCCAGATCAAGGCGGTGCCCGGCGTCGCCGGCGTCGATGGGATCGGCGGCTTCGAGAAGCAGTACCACGTCCAGCCGGACCCGACGAAGCTCACCGCCCTCGACCTGTCCTTCGCGGACGTCGCCCGGGCGCTCCAGGCCAACAATGCCAACCAGGGTGCCCGCTACCTGGAGGACAATGGCGAGAGCTACGTGGTGCGCGCGGCCGGGCGCCTGGAAAGCCCGGAGGCGATCGCCGACGTGGTGGTGGCCAGCCGCGGCGGCGTCCCGGTGCGGATCCGCGATGTCGCCACGGTGCGGATCGGGCGCGACCTGCGCACCGGCTCGGCCAGCGAGAACGGGCAGGAGACCGTGATCGGCACCGCCCTGATGCGGATCGGCGAGAACAGCCGCACGGTGGCGGCCGCCGTCGGCACCCGCCTGGACCAGATCCGGCGCGCCCTGCCCGCCGGCATCGTGGTCGAGACTGTGCTCGACCGGACGCAGCTCGTCGAGGCCACGATCCGCACAGTGGCAAAAAACCTCGCGGAGGGCGCGGCCCTCGTGATCGTCGTGCTGTTCCTGCTGCTCGGCAACATCCGGGCGGCGCTGATCGCGGCCCTCGTGATTCCGGTCGCCATGCTGATGACCGTGACCGGCATGGTCGAGGGAAAGATCTCGGCCAACCTGATGAGCCTCGGGGCGCTCGATTTCGGGCTCATCGTCGACGGGGCGGTGATCATCACCGAGAACGCGCTGCGCCACCTCGCCGAGCGGCAGCACGCCATCGGGCGTGCCCTCACCCTGGAGGAGCGCCTGGAGACCGTGCGGGACTCCGCCGAGGAGATGATCAAGCCGTCCCTCTACGGGCAGGCGATCGTCATCCTGGTCTACCTGCCGCTCCTGACCTTCTCGGGGGTCGAGGGCAAGATGTTCCAGCCGATGGCGCTCACCGTCATCCTGGCGCTGGCTTCGGCCTTCGTGCTGTCGCTGACCTTCGTGCCGGCCCTGATCGCCATCGCGCTCACCGGCCGGGTCACCGAGGCGGAGAGCCCGATCCTCCGGGGCCTGAAGGCGCTCTACCGGCCGGTGCTCGCCGCGGCGATCCGGGCGCCCGCGCCGTTCGTCGGGGCGGCCTTGCTGCTGCTCGTCGGCGCCGGGTTGCTGGCCGCCCGGCTCGGCACCGAGTTCATCCCGTTGCTCGACGAGAAGAGCATCGCGCTCAACGCCACCCGGATCCCCTCGACATCACTGACGCAGTCGCAGGCGATGCAGCTCAAGGTCGAGCTGGCCATCGCCAAATTCCCCCAGGTCGCCACGGTGTTCTCCAAGACCGGCACCGCCGAGGTCGCCACCGACCCGATGCCGCCGAATTCCTCCGACACCTTCGTGATGCTCAAGCCGCAGGCGGAGTGGCCCGACCCGGGCCTGTCGAAGGCGGCGTTGCAGGCGCAGATCGAGGCGGCCGTGACTGAGCTCGCCGGCAACGTCTATGAATTCTCCCAGCCGATCCAGCTGCGCTTCAACGAGCTGCTCGCCGGCACGCGCGGCGACCTCGCCGTCAAGGTGTTCGGCGAGGATTTCGCGCCGATGCTGGAGACCGCCAACCGGATCGCCGCGATCCTGCGCGGGATCCCGGGCGCCGACGACGTGAAGGTCGAGCAGATCGCCGGCCTGCCGGTATTCGAGATCACGATCGACCGGGAGGCGGCGGCGCGGCTGGGTCTCAGCACCGGGGCGATCCAGGAGGTGATCGGCGCCGCCATGGGCGGGCGGGAGGCCGGAATCGTGTTCGAGGGCGACCGGCGCGTGCCGATCGTGGTGCGCCTGACCGATCAGGTCCGCGAGGACCGGGAGGCCCTGGAGAACCTGCCGATCCCGCTTCCCGTTTCCTCGCCCCCGGGCGCGAACGGCCGGGCCGCCTCCGTGCTGCTGCGGCAGGTGGCGCGCTTCTCGGTGAGCGAGGGGCCGAACCAGATCAGCCGCGAGAACGGCCGTCGCCGGGTCGTGGTGACCGCCAATGTCCGCGGGCGCGACATCGGCTCCCTGGTGGCGGAGGCACAGGACAAGGTCGCCGCGCAGGTGATCCTGCCGGCGGGCTCCTTCGTGACCTGGGGCGGGCAGTTCGAGAACCTCGCCTCGGCGCGGGCGCGCCTCGCCGTGGTGGTGCCGGTCTGCTTCGGGCTGATTTTCCTGCTGCTCACCGCGGCGCTCGGCCGGGCGCGCGACGCGCTCCTGGTATTCAGCGCCGTGCCGCTGGCGCTGACCGGCGGGATCGCGGCCCTGTGGCTGCGGGGGATGCCGCTCTCGGTACCGGCGGCGGTGGGCTTCATCGCGCTCTCGGGCGTGGCGGTGCTGAACGGCCTCGTGATGCTGACCTTCATCAAGCAGCTGGTCACCGAAGGACGCCCGCTGCCGGTGGCGATCCGCGAGGGCGCCCTCACCCGGCTGCGGCCGGTGGCGATGACGGGGCTGGTCGCCTCCCTGGGCTTCGTGCCGATGGCGCTGGCCACCGGCACCGGCGCGGAGGTGCAGCGCCCGCTCGCCACCGTGGTGATCGGCGGCCTGATCAGCGCGACCCTGCTGACCCTGGTGGTGCTGCCGGCGCTCTACGCGCGGTTCGGCCGATCTTGAGGCGCGGTCGATCTTCGCCATCAACAATCTCGCCGCGCGGTTGGTCGGTCAGTCCGAGCTGTACCGGCTCGCCCCCGCACCCGAGCGGATCGCCGCCTTGGAACGGGCGCGGCGCAAGCTCTACGAACAGATCCGCGACCATGCCCGAGCGTTGAAGGCCGAACTCGATCGCCTCGCGGCGGCGGGCACCACGGTGGCCGAGGCCAAGGGGCGCCTGTTCACGGGCGGCGACGCCCTGACCGCCGCCACCAACACCCTGGAGAGCGCCGTGCTGCTGGTCCGCGTCGCCAACTGGCGTTTCCTGGCGACGTTCGACCCGAACGGCCCGGCCACCTTCGCGAAGAACGTCGAGAAGGCCGAAGCCGGCCTGAAGGTCTTCCAGGAGGCCGAGGGCGCCGCCGCCTTCACGCCCCGGATCCAGGCCGTCGCCGAGACTCTGGGCGCCTATGGCCGCGACTTCCGGGCGACCGTCAGCGTCCTGGATCTCCTGAAGACGGTGTTCGAGACCGGCATCAAGCCCCTGACGAGCCAGATCGAGGAGGCAGGCACCGCGCCGCGCGCGACCTGATCAAGGCCGCCCTTGAGGAGAACGCTCAGGCCGTGGAAAAGGCGCGGTGGAGCGCGCGCGCAACGTCCAGATCACCCTGCTCGTGCTGGCGCTGGTCCTGGGCGGAGCCCTGGCCAACCTGCTGGCACTGAATGCCACGATCGCGGCGGCGCGCGCCGGCGAGGCGGGCCGGGGCTTCGCCGTGGTCGCCGCAGAGGTGAAGGAACTGGCCGGCCAGACCGCGAAGGCGACCGACGAGAGCGGTGGCCAGATCGCCGCCATCCAGGCGGCCACGGCTCAGGCCGCGGAGGGGACGCAGGGCGTCTCGGCCAACGTGGCGCGGCTCTGACGGCCTCCGGCGAGACCGGCGGCGGCGCCACGCAGGTTTTGAGCGCGGCGGCCGAGCTCGCCAAGCAGTCGCTCGCCGTCAAGCAGGAGGTCGACGGCTTCCTGCGCGACATCCGGGCCGCCTGAACGGGGCCCGGCGCCCGACTCCGCTGCGGCCTCGCACAGCGCCGGAGCCGGGGCCGCGCGGAGCCTGACGGCCTGTCGCCGTCAGGCCGGGAGGAGATGCAGCACCCCGCCGAGCACCCCGACGCCGAGCAGCCCGGCGATGATGTACAGCCGCATGCGGCTCTCGTCGGGCTCGGCCGGCAGGTGGGCGTCCTCGGGCAGGTCAAACCAGTCCATCGGATGATCGCGTCGGGGTGGAACAGCGGGGAGAGCCCCCTTAACCCCGCCCGATGACGCTTGAACGACCCGTCCGGCCCCGCGCCGTCACGGCTTCACGAGCAGCACGTTCACCGCCTTCGCGAGCACGGGCACGGTGTCGCCCTCCTTGAGGCCGAGTTCCTCCAGCGAATCGACGGTCATCACCGAGGCCATGCGGTAGGCTGTACCGACGAGCGCCACCTCGACCTGAGCCATCACGCCCCCGCGCTTGATCGCCGTCACCGTGGCGGGGATGTCGTTGCGCGCGCCGTGCTTCATGGACCGTTCTCGTGTCGCTGCCGTCATGTCGGCTGCGGCCCGGCACGTGAGCGAGGGCGGGGGTTCGACGGGTGAGGCCGGGATCCGCCGCAGCCGGTGCCGCTCCGCCGGCCGGACCGGGATGGCCCGCGGAAAGCCGGCCGCATCGGTCGCCGCCTGGCGGTCGCGCAGCGCGTCCGGGCGACACGCGACCAGGCGCGCTGCGCTGCAGTATCCACTATCCGGATCTACGTGCGCGGCGGCGGCATTGACGACGTGTGCTGTTGTCGGTCCGGCTCCGTTGAAATTCACGATTGCCATTTTGGCGCAAATATGATCGAATACTTATAATTGTGATATCATCGCGTTGACTGAAACTGCTTGCGGAGCCTGAAGCCCCGCGGGGAGGTTGCCCATGTACGCAGTGACCAAAATCGGCAAGACGGCGAATTGGGAGCTGATTGCTGTATTCGGCGGATGGATCGCGTTCGAAATTCTGATCCTTCTCGTCTGCACGATATCGATGTCATAGGGCCATCGTCATCGTGGATAGGGGGTCGATCGGTTCTTCTGTCGCATGCTTGGATGGGCGGCGATCGTTGCGATCCGCGGCATCGGGCCGATCCAAGACACCCGGCGGATACGAGCAAGCCGGGCTGGCGCGTGGGCTAAGCTGGTGGGCCCGGCAGGACTCGAACCTGCAACCAGACCGTTATGAGCGGTCGGCTCTAACCATTGAGCTACAGGCCCGGCGGAGGAAGTCCCCCCGGAAACCGATACCCGAACGGCCCGGCTTCGTCACCCCGTCCGACTCCGGAAGAGCGCACCAAGCCTGCGGACACCACGTCAGCAGACAAAATCCGTCCTCGACTTTCGGCGGCCCGTCAATCCTGCAGAGTGGCGCAACCGGCGCGGGTCGTGAGCTTGCGCACATCGCCGTCTACTGAAGGTCTCGCCGCCGAGTCCGGCCCAGCTATCTGTAACGGTTCCAGCCTTCGCAAAGCCGGGATCCCCATGACCATTCCCCTCAGGCTCACCCTGAACGGGCAGCCGCGCGAGATCGCCCTCGACGATCCGCGGGTGACCCTCCTCGACCTCCTGCGCGAGCGCCTCGGCCTGACCGGCGCCAAGAAGGGCTGCGACCGCGGCCAGTGCGGCGCCTGCACGGTGCTGGTGGACGGGCGGCGGATCAACAGCTGCCTGACCCTCGCCGCGAGCCTCGACGGGGCCGAGATCCTGACCATCGAGGGGCTCGCCGAAGGTGACACGCTCCATCCGGTCCAGGCCGCCTTCATCGCCCATGACGGCTTCCAGTGCGGCTTCTGCACCCCCGGCCAGATCATGAGCGCGGTCGGGCTGATCCGCGAGGGCCAGGCCGGCACCGATCCCGAGCGCATCCGCGAGGGCATGAGCGGCAATCTCTGCCGCTGCGGTGCCTATGCCGGCATCCTCGATGCGGTTCAGGACGCGGCGGCCCGGACGACCGAGCAGCGGGAGGACGCGGCATGAAAACCTTCGACTACATCCGCCCCGCGAGCGTGCCCGAAGCCGTGGCGGCCGGGCAGGTACCGGGTACCGCCTTCCTGGCCGCCGGCACCAACTTGGTCGACCTGATGAAGGGCGGCGTCGCGACCCCCGAGCGGATCGTCGACATCACCCGCCTGCCCGGCCTGTCGTCGATCGAGCGTCTGCCGGACGGCGGCACCCGGGTCGGCGCGCTGGTCCGCAACAGCGACCTCGCCTACGACGCGATGTTCGAAAAAACCTACCCGATGGTGGCCGAGGCCCTGCTGGCCGGCGCCTCGGCGCAGCTGCGCAACGCCGCGACCGTCGGCGGCAACCTGATGCAGCGCACCCGCTGCCCATACTTCACCGACGCGGTCTCGCCCTGCAACAAGCGCGCGCCCGGCTCCGGCTGCGCGGCGCTCGGGCATGCCACCCGGATCCACGCGGTCCAGGGCTGGAGCGAGCACTGCATCGCCACCCACCCGTCCGATTTCTGCGTGCCGCTCGCCGCCCTCGACGCGGTGGTGGAGATCGCCGGGCCGGACGGCGCCCGCGCGGTGCCGCTCACCGCCTTCCACCTGCTGCCCGGCGACCATCCGGAGCGGGAGACCGAGCTGCGGCCCGGCGAGTTGATCACCGCCCTGCGCCTGCCGCCCGAGGCGGCGTCCTTCCGGGGCCACGCCCGCTATCTCAAGGTCCGCGACCGCACCTCCTACGCCTTCGCGGTGGTCTCGGCGGCCGCCGCCTTGACGCTGGAGGCCGGCGGCCGGATCGGACAGGCCCGGCTGGCGCTCGGCGGGCTGGCGCTGAAGCCCTGGCGGGTGGCGGAAGCCGAAGCCGCGCTCGCCGGACAGGTGCCCTCCCCCGACGCCTACGCCAAGGCTGCCGATGCGGCGCTCGCCGGGGCCAAGCCCACCGGCGAAGCCAACGCCTTCAAGATCGAACTCGCCCGCCGGGTGGCGATCCGCGCCCTCACCCAGGCCGCCGCGGGCACGCCCGCCCGCATCCCGGCACTCCCCGCCTCCCCGTTCGGCATCGTCTGAGGAGACCCGCATGACCGCGACCGCCTCGCCTTCGACCCTCCCCGCCGGCGGTGTCCGCCACGGCTCCAGCATCGGCCAGCCGCTCACCCGGCGCGACGGCCCGCTCAAGGTGACGGGCCAGGCCCGCTTCTCCGCCGACAACCTGCCCCCCGGTACGCTCCACGCGGCGCTCTGCGTCGCCCGGATCGCGAAGGGCCGCGTCACCGGCCTCGACGTGGCCGCCGCCGCGGCGCATCCCGGCGTCGTGGCGGTGATGACGCCGGAGAACGCGCCGACGCTCGCCAAGGACCCGGACGCCAAGGACGGCCCGTTCACCTTCCGCCTCGATCTGCTGCAGAACGACCGCGTCCGCTACGCCAACCAGCCGATCGCCGTGGTGATCGCCGAGACCCTGGAGGCGGCCACCGAGGGCGCGCGGCTGCTCGCCCCGACCTACGCGGCCGAGACGCCGCGGATCGGGCTCGATGCCGGCGAGGTCTTCACCCCGCCCTCCGTGGGCGTCGGCGCGCCCGCGGCCGAGTCCGACGGCGACGTCGAGGCCGGGCTTGCCGCCGCGTCCAAGACCATCGCGGCGACCTACGAGACGCCGGCCCAGTATCACAACGCCATGGAGCCGCACGCGGCCGTGGCCAGCTGGGAGGGGAATCGGCTGACGCTCCTGATGCCGACCCAGGCGCTGGCCATGTCGCAGGGCCGCCTCGCCGGGCTGTTCGGCATCAGCCCCGACGACATCCATATCGACAGCCCCTATCTCGGCGGCGGCTTCGGCTCGAAGGGCGTGCCCGCCGGGCCGCAGGTGCTGGCCTGCATGGCGGCGAAGCTCGTGGGCAAGCCGGTGAAGCTCGTGCCGACCCGGACCCAGATGTACGGCCCGATGGGCCATCGCGGCCCGACCCGGCAGACCCTGCGCCTCGGCACCGATGCGGCCGGCAAGCTCACGGCGCTCGACCACCACATCCTCACCGCCTCGTCGAGCTTCGACGACTTCTTCGAGCCGGCGGGCCGGGCGACCAGCACCCTCTACGCGAGCCCGGCCCTCGCGATCCGGCACGAAGCCGTGCGCCTCGATACCGGCACGCCCTTGTTCATGCGCGCCCCCGGCGAGGCCACCGGCAGCGTCGCCTTGGAGAGCGCGCTGGACGAGATGGCGCACGAACTCGGCATGGACCCGCTGGACTTCCGCCTCGCCAACTACGCCGAGGTCGAGCCGATCACCGGCAAGCCGTTCTCCTCGAAAGCCCTGCGCGAATGTTATCGGCGCGGCGCCGAGGCGTTCGGCTGGGCCGGACGCCCGCTCCAGCCCCGCCAGACGCGCGACAAGGACGGCTTCCTGGTCGGCACCGGCATGGGCACCGCCACCTTCCCATCCCTGATCTTCGAAGGCATGGCCCGGGCCGAGATCCGCGCCGACGGCACCGGCACGGTGGAACTCGGGGCGATCGACATGGGCCAGGGGTCCTGGACGGCGCTCGCCCAGATCGCCGCCGACGGGCTCGGGATCGGCATGGACGCCCTCACCTTCCGGATGGGGTCTTCCGATCTGCCGAATGCCGGCATCGCGGGCGGCTCGGGTCATACCGCGACAGCCGGCGGCGCGATCCATGCGGCGGCGGCCGACGTGATCCGCCAGCTCGCGGATCTCGCCACCAACGATCCCGCCTCCCCGCTCTACGGCGCGGGCAATGCCGGCGTGACCGCCGCCGACGGGCGCCTGACCCGGCGCGACGACCCGAGCCGGGGCGAATCCGTCACCGACATCCTCGCGCGGGCCGGCCGGGCCAGCATCGAGGGCCAGGGCAAGGCCGGGGCCGATCCGGCCGCGCAGGCCTCCTACGCCATGCACGCCCACGGGGCGGTCTTCGCCGAGGTGAAGGTCGATCCCGATCTCGGCCAGATCCGGGTGAGCCGCCTCGTCGGCGCCTTCGCGGCGGGCCGGGTGATCAACCCGCGGCTGGTCCAGAGCCAGTATTACGGCGGGATGATCTGGGGCCTGTCCTTTGCCCTGCACGAGCGGGCCGAGATGGACCCGCGCACCGGCCGCTTCCTCAACGACAACCTCGCCGAATACCACGTGCCGGTGAACGCCGACGTGCCCGCCCTGGAGGCGATCCTGGTCCACGAGGACGACGCGGTGGTGAACAACCTCGGCGTGAAGGGCGTCGGCGAGATCGGCATCACCGGTACGGTGGGCGCCATCGCCAACGCGATCTGGCACGCCACCGGCGTGCGGGTGCGCGAGATGCCGATCACGCTGGACAAGCTGCTGGTCTGACCGGGTGGGACGGCGCCTCGCGGGCGCCTCCCGCGGCGGCTATGACGTTCGTCCGTCCCCATTCCTTGCTCTGCCACCATAAGGTGGCATTTCGAGGTCATGGAGAAGCGTGGCCCGACCTACGACCTCCAAGCCATCAAGGCCGCGCTAGGCGCAACAGATACGCTTGCGATCACGACGACGGCGCTCCGCGATGCGCTCGCATTGGGGTTCGATCGGGCAGGTGTCGCTGAAACGATCGCCGGGATCGAAAGGGACATGTTCTTCAAGTCGATGACGACCCATGCTGATCATCGTGTCTGGCAGGATGTCTATCATGTGCCCGCTTGAGGCCTGACGCTCTACGTGAAGTTCCAGGCCGATGCGGTGACCGCGTTCACCGTCATGTCGTTCAAGGAGAAATGAGCATGGCGATCGAGAGCGCTCTACCGGAAACGATGGTGTCGCCCGAAACCGGAGAGATCCTTCGTCGGGATGTACGACCCTTCACGGTTGCCTACGGGGGGCGGACGCGAATTGTCGACCTGCCGGGCTATTATCCGGAGGGCGAGGGCGAGGGTATCCATGTCGGCCAAGACATGGCGGTGACGGATGCAGCTTTGCGCGCGCTCAAGGAGGAGGTGGAAGGTCTTCCCTCCCCCGCGACGATCCGGCGGGTGCGCGAGAAGTTACGCCTCTCTCAGCGCGAGGCGGGCGGCCTTCTCAAAGTCGGGGAATCGGCCTTCGACAAGTATGAGCGCGGCTTGGTCGAACCGAGCGGCCCGACCAGCCAGCTGTTGCGCCTCCTCGACCGGCATCCCGAGCTTGTCGAGGAACTCCGTCAGGACGCCGTCTGAGCCGGCATAGCCCGATCGCGCCGCGGTTTGCGGCTTGCTGGCCGTGGGGTCATCATCGGATGCTTCCACCTGTGCCGAAGGCGGAGAGAATCATCTGCGCGGCGCCGGACGGAGGGCAATCTGCCTTTGGGAAGCGCGAACGAACCCGGCATGCCGGGCCCAGGTCGGGATGAATGATCCGCCTGAAGCAGCCGCGCCGGCAACGCGCGAAAAATCGGACAAATCATTCGTTCTGACAGGGTTCATCGGCGATCGGCTGCGCCTTCAGCAGTGACAGGAAGAGCGCGTCCGGCTATCCAGTCCCCGCGCATATGTCATACATATGCGGGTCGATCGCTCCGAAGAGGCGGCGGCCGCAATCCAGGGGGGACGTGTCATGAGGGAATCAGTTTCCATCAAGCCATTGCTCGTGGGCGCGATGCTCGCGTGGGGCGGTGCGGCCCAGGCGGCCTCGCTCACCGTCGGCTTCTCGCAGATCGGCTCGGAATCCGGCTGGCGCGCCGCCGAGACCACGGTGACCAAGGCCGAGGCCAAGACGCGCGGCATCACCGTCAAGATCGCCGACGCGCAGCAGAAGCAAGAGAACCAGATCAAGGCGATCCGCTCCTTCGTGGCGCAGGGGGTGGACGCGATCCTGCTCGCTCCCGTGGTCGCCACCGGCTGGGACGCGGTGCTGAAGGAAGCCCGGGACGCCAAGATCCCGGTGATCCTGCTCGACCGCGACATCGACCCGTCCGGCAAGGACCTCACCCTCACCGCCGTCACCTCCGACAGCGTCGAGGAGGGCCGCGTCGCCGGCAACTGGCTGGCCAAGACGGTCGGCGAAAAACCCTGCAACGTGGTCGAGCTTCAGGGCACGGTCGGCGCCAGCGTCGCCACCAACCGCAAGAAGGGCTTTGACGCCGCCCTCGCGTCCCACGCCAACCTCAAGCTCGTGCGCAGCCAGACCGGCGACTTCACCCGCGCCAAGGGCAAGGAGGTGATGGAGAGCTTCATCAAGGCCGAGGGCGGGCGCGCGATCTGCGCCGTCTACGCCCACAACGACGACATGATGGTCGGCGCCATCCAGGCGATGAAGGAGGCCGGCCTGAAGCCCGGCCGGGAGATCCTGACGGTCTCGATCGACGCGGTGCCCGACATCTTCAAGGCGATCGCGGCGGGCGAGGCCAACGCCACCGTCGAGCTCACGCCCGACATGGCCGGCCCCGCCTTCGACGTGCTCACGGCCTTCAAGGAGAAGGGCACCGTCCCGCCCAAGTGGATCCAGACCGAATCGAAGCTCTACACGGCGGCCGACGATCCGCTGAAGGTCTACGAGAGCAAGAAGGGCCTCGGCTACTGACGCGCCCCGCGCCGCGACCCCTGCGAGCGGTCCCGTGTCCGACACGCCCCTGCTCAGCGTCCGCGGGCTCTCCAAGAGCTTCGCCGGGCACCACGCCCTCGCGGGGGTCGACTTCACCCTGCGCCGGGGGGAGATCCACGCCCTGCTGGGCGAGAACGGCGCCGGCAAATCGGCCTTCATCAAGACGCTGACCGGAATCGTCCGGCGCGATGCGGGCGACGTGTGGCTCGACGGCGTGCCGATCGCGCCGCGCTCGGCCGAGGAGGCCGGCCGGGCCGGCATCGCCACGGTCTACCAGGAGGTCGGCCTGCTGCCGAACCTCACCGTGGCGCAGAACCTGTTCCTCGGCCGCGAGCCGACCCGCTTCGGCCTCGTGCGCGGCCGGACGATGCGACGGCGCGCGTCGGAACGGCTGGCGGAGTTCGGCCTCGCGATCGATGTCGGGGCGCCGCTCGGACGCTTCCCGGTGGCGGTGCAGCACCTCGTGGCGATCGCCCGGGCGGTGGACCTCTCGGCCCGGGCGCTGATCCTCGACGAGCCGACCGCGAGCCTCGACACCCACGAGGTGACGGTGCTGTTCGGCGTGATGCGCCGGCTGGCCGCGCGGGGCATCGGCATCGTGTTCGTCACCCACTTCCTGGAGCAGGTCTACGCGATCACCGACCGGATCACCGTCCTGCGCAACGGCCGGCTGGTGACCGAGCGCGAGACCGCGCAGTTTCCCCGCCTCGACCTTGTGCGCACCATGCTGGGCCACGACCTCGCCGAGGACGAGGCGCGGTCGGAGACGGGGCCGCGGGCCCAGCGGATTGAGGCCGGGGCCCCGGTCCTGCGCGCGGAAAAACTCGGCAAGGCCGGCTATCTCCAACCCGTCGACCTGTCGGTGGCGGGCGGCGAGGTGGTGGGTCTCGCGGGCCTCCTCGGCTCCGGGCGGACCGAGACCGCCCGCCTGCTGTTCGGGGCCGAGCGGCCGGACCAGGGCCGCATCCTGCTCGACGGGAAGCCCACCCGGATCGCCGGCCCCCGGGACGCGCTGCGCCATCGCCTCGGCTACTGCCCGGAGGAGCGCAAGACCGACGGCATCGTCGCCGATCTGACCGTCCGGGAGAACATCGTGCTGGCGCTCCAGGCCCGACAGGGCCCGTTCCGGCCGCTGGGCCGGGCGGCGCAGGACCGGATCGCCCGCGACTTCATCGCCAAGCTCGACATCCGGCCGCCCGATCCGGAGCGACCGCTCGGGCTGCTGTCCGGGGGCAACCAGCAGAAGACGCTTCTGGCCCGCTGGCTCGCCACCGAGCCGCGCCTGCTGATCCTCGACGAGCCGACCCGGGGCATCGATGTCGGGGCTCACGCCGAGATCATCCGGCTGATCCGGAGCCTGTGCGACGCGGGCCTCGCCCTCTTGGTGATCTCGTCCGAGCTGGAGGAGATCGTGACCTATTCCGACCGGGTGATCGTGATGCGCGACCGCGCCCAGGTGGCCGAGCTCGCCGACGGGGCGATCGACGTCACCGCCATCCTCCGGGCGATCGCGGCGGAAACGCCTGCTCCCGTGCCGGAGCCCGCCTGATGCGCGCGCTGCGTGCCGGAGCGCCCCAGCTCCTCGCCTTCCTGGCCGTACTGCTGGCCGACCGGCTGGTCGCGCCGCAATTCCTCGACGTGCATTGGCAGGACGGGCGCCTGTTCGGCAGCCTCGTCGACGTGTTCAACCGCGGCGCCCCGGTGGCGCTGCTGTCGCTCGGCATGGTGCTGGTGGTGGCCACCGGCGGCATCGACCTGTCGGTGGGCGCCGTGATGGCGATCGCGGGCGCGGTGGCGGCGAGCCTCGCCGACACCCAGCCCCTGCCGGTGGTGCTCGCGGCGGCTTTGGCCACCGGGCTCCTGTGCGGGCTGTGGAACGGCCTGCTGGTGGCGGGGCTCCGGATCCAGCCGATCGTCGCCACCCTGATCCTGATGGTCGCCGGCCGCGGCATCGCCCAGCTGATCACCGAGGGGCGGATCATCACCTTCGTCTCCCCCGACCTCGCGTTCCTCGGCGGCGGCGCGCTCGTCGGCGTGCCGATGCCGGTGGTGCTGGTCCTCGGCATGCTGTGCCTCACCCTCGCGCTGGTGCGCGGCACGGCGCTCGGCCTGATGATCGAGGCGACCGGCGGCAACGCCCGCGCGAGCGCGCTGGCCGGCATCGACACCCGCGCGGTGACGCTGGCGGTCTATGCCTGGAGCGGCGTCTGCGCGGCTCTGGCCGGCGTGGTCGCGGCGGCCGACATCCTGGGGGCCGACGCCAACAATGCCGGGCTGTGGCTCGAACTCGACGCGATCCTGGCCGTGGTGGTGGCGGGCTCGTCCCTGCTCGGCGGCCGGTTCAGCCTGTGGCTGGCGGTGCTCGGGGCCTTCCTGATCCAGGCGATGAACACCGGGATCCTGCTCTCCGGCCTGCCGCCGGAACTCAACCTCGTGGTCAAGGCCGCGGTGGTGCTGGCGGTGCTCCTGCTGCAAGCGCCGCGCCTCGCCGGCCTGTCCCTGCTGCTGCGGAGCCCGCGATGAGCCGCAACCTCCCGGTCCTCGTCGCCGCGCTGCTGTTCGCGGCCGGCTACGGCCTCTGCGCCACGCAGTACCCCGCCTTCCTGACCACGCGGGTCGTCGGCAACCTGCTCACCGACAGCGCCTTCCTGGGCATCGTGGCGGTGGGCACGACCTTCGTGATCGTCGCGGGCGGCATCGACCTGTCGGTCGGCTCGGTGGTGGGGTTCACCACGGTGTTCCTGGCGCTGGCGATCGAGCGCTGGGGGATCCCGCCGCTCGCAGCCTTCGGGATCGTGCTCGCCGCCGCCGGCCTGTTCGGCGCCGCCATGGGCGCGCTGATCCATGTCTTCGACATGCCGCCCTTCATCGTGACGCTGGCCGGCATGTTCCTGGCCCGGGGGGCGGGCTTCCTGCTCTCCACCGAATCGGTGCCGATCAACGCCCCCCTGTACGGCGCGGTCTCCGACCTGTCGCTGAGCCTGCCCGGCGGCGGGCGGCTGACCCTGACCGCGGGTGTGATGCTCGCCGTGTTCCTGGTGGGCGGGGTGGTGCTCCGCGCCACGCGCTTCGGCGCCACGGTCTACGCGCTCGGCGGCAGCCGCCAGACCACGGCGCTCATGGGCGTGCGGGTCGGGCGCAACATCGTGGCGGTCTACGCCCTGTCGAGCCTGCTCGCCGCCCTCGCCGGGATCGTGTTCTCCCTCGACACCGCCTCCGGCACGCCGCTCTCGGCGGTGGGCGTGGAACTCGATGCCATCGCGGCCGTGGTGATCGGCGGCACGCTGCTCTCCGGCGGCCAGGGCGGCCTGCTGGGCACGTTCCTGGGGGTGATGATCGGCGGCCTGATCCAGACGGCCATCACCTTCGACGGTACTCTGTCGAGCTGGTGGACCAAGATCGCGACGGGCCTACTGCTGTTCGCCTTCATCGCCCTGCAGCAGGGCTCGGTGGCGCTGGCCGGTCGCTCGGGACGGCGGGTCCGGGCCTCCGCCGGCGCGCCGGTTGTCCGTTCTGCGGAAGTCCGGGCCTGATATGTTGTAAGCGCGCATGGTCTGAAAGCCGTGCACTGACGCGCTCCGAGAGCCTGTTCGACCCGTATCCCGGGTTTCCGAAGGGCTGTGCCCTTTGGCGGGTTGTCAGGGCAGAGCCCTGACCGTCTCGGGCGCAGCCCGACACCAGACAATGTCCGGCACCAGGGCTCTGCCTTGGACCCGCGAAAGGTCTCGCCCTTTCGAAACCACGACCTGATCCGACCGCCATCGGCTAAAGATTTTCCGGCTAACCGGGCCTATGGTCCCCGCCCGCATCGTTCCGCGACGGAGGATCAGACCGGTATGCCCCTCACCAGCGACATTCGCGGCGTCGTGCCGATCGCCCCGACGCCGTTCCACCCGGATGGCCGGATCGACGAGACCTCCCTCGACCGGATGACCGACTTCTTCGGCGCGGCCGGCGTCGACGGCCTGACGATCCTCGGCCAGCTCGGCGAGGCCGGCAAGCTCGACCACGCGGAGGGGATCGCAGTGGCCAAGCGCGTCCTCGGGCGGACGCGGCTGCCGGTGATCGTCGGTGTCACGGCGCCGGGCTTCGCGGCCATGCGGTCCCTCGCCCGGGAGGTGATGGAGATGGGCGCGTCCGGCGTGATGATCGCCCCGCCCAACACGCTCCGCACCGACGATCAGGTGGCGGGCTACTACCGCAATGCCGCCGAGGCGATCGGTTCGGATGTGCCCTTCGTGCTGCAGGACTACCCCCTCACCTTCTCGGTGCAGATGCCCCCCGGCGTGATCCGCCGGATCGTCACCGAAAACCCCTCCTGCGTGATGCTCAAGCACGAGGACTGGCCGGGCCTGGAGAAGATTTCCACGCTGCGCGGCTTCGAGGCGGATGGCTCGATGCGCCACATCTCCATCCTCGTGGGCAATGGCGGCCTGTTCCTCGACTTCGAGACCGAGCGCGGGGCCGACGGCGCCAATACCGGTTACGCCTTCCCGGAGATGCTGGTCGACGTCGTCCGCCTCGGCCGGGCGGGCGAGCGCGACGCCGCCCATGACCTGTTCGACGCCCACCTGCCCTATCTGCGCTACGAGCAGCAGCAGGGCCCGCTCGGGCTCGCGGTGCGCAAATACGTGTTCCAGCGCCGGGGGATTTTTTCCTCCGATGCGCAGCGCAAGCCCTCACAGGCGCTGACCGCGCCGGCCAAGGCCGAGATCGCGTACCTGCTGGCCCGCCTCGCCCGAACCGATGTCCGAGCGCGGCTGGATCCCGTCCGCTAAGATCTTTGTTACAGCGCAGGTTTTTATCGCAAAACCGGTGGCCACTTTTGCGAAACCTGCTCAGGGCGTCGCGTCGCGCCCCTGAAACGGGTTTCCAAAGGGCTCCGGCTCAACCCCTTCGAGGTGTTTGAGCGGGGTGCACAGACAGCAATCCGTGTCTCTAACAGACCGAAAGAGCACTGCGTTTTCCCCTCCCCCTTGCGGGGAGGGGTCAGGGGTGGGGGTGGTTCAGGATCAAGCGTACCGGTGCCTCTTGCACCACCTCCAACGCCTCCCCACAAGGGGAGGAGAGCGCGTCCGGCCAATGTCCCGGTGCTTATGCGAACACCTCAAACGGCTGGGCTTGCAGCCCTTTGGCGGGTGATCAGGGCAGAGCCCTGATGAACACCCGGCCGCTCACGCCCCCGCCTTGCCCTCGGGCTGCGGCGTGACCCGGTCGCCGTCGCGCAGGGAGGCCGGTGGGCCGACGATCACCCGCTCGTCGCCGGTCAGGCCCGAGCGCAGCTCCAGGGCCGTCCGGGTCTGGCGGAAGATCGTCACCGGGCGCATTCGCGCCACCGCGTGCCCGTCGGCCTCCGTTTCGACCACGGCCACGCGGGTCCCGTGCTGGTCGAAGATCAGGGCGTCGCTCGGCACCGTCACGGCCGGCGCGACCCGCGGAATCTCCAGCGTCAAGGTGATGTAGAGGCCCGGCCGGAGCACGGCGTCGGGGTTGGGGATGTCGACCTGGGTGACCAGGATGCGCGAGGCGTAGAGCAGAGCCGCCGACGAGCGCGAGACCGTGCCGGGAAACACCTTGCCGGGGATCTGCGCCACCTCGACCCGGGCGGCGAGCCCGTCGCGCACGCCGTCGGCAGCGTAGAGCGGCACGTTCACCGCCATGCGCAGCACGTCGTCCCGGTTCAGCGTCAGGAGCGGCAGGCCCGTATTGGTGTCCGCCGTGACCGCGTCGCCGACATCGTTGTTCCGGGCCGTCACCACACCGTCGAAGGGCGCGCGGATCTCCTCGAAACCGGTCAGGACCTTGAGCCGGGCGGCCTGCGCCTCCTGGGCCGCGATGTTGGCCTCGGCGACCTTCACGGCGGCCTTGACGGCGTCGACATTGGCGGTCTGCGACAGCACCCCGGCCTGCGACGTGTCGGCGTTCTGCCGGGTCTCGGCCCCGGTGCCGGCGAGCGTCGAGGTCCGGCGGTTGGTCACGTCCGCGAGGTGGCGGTTGGCGTCTGCCTGATCGACCATCGCGTGGGCCTGGATCAGCGCCGCCTGCAGCTGCACGACCTGCGCCTGGGCCTGGACGAGCTGCTGGTCGAGGTCGGGGGCGCTGATCCGGAACAGCAGGTCGCCCGCCTTCACGTGCGAGCCGATGTCGACCTTGCGCTCGACGATGTAGCCGGTCGCCCGCGGGTAGAGATTCGCCGTGTCGAAGGCCTGGGTGGTGCCGGTCTGGGTGAGGGTCAGGGGGCCGGAGGCCTGGGCGGCCTGGGCCACCCGCACAGGCGGCGGTTGCGTCGCGGCGGATTGCGGCGGGCTCGCCGCCCGGGATGCGTCCGGCCAGGAGCGGTATCCGAGCAGGCCGGCGCCCGCCAGCATCAGGAGGACGAGCCAGGCGCGGCCGCGGCGTGCGGGCGGGCGGTCCTGATCTGTCGCCGAACTGTCCCGGTCCGCCATCCTGTCCTCGGGTCGCGCCCAGCACTGCCTTCAACACATAGTCCGCGGACCGGGTCCGGGCGAGATGCCGCACTGCACGATCAGACCCGGATCCTTGGATCCCGCGTTCGGTTTCCCTCCCAGACACCAGGGACCGATCCACGATGACCGAGATTTCCAGGCGCGCCATCATCGCCGCAGCCGGCGGCGCGATGATGGCGTCGCCCGCGGCCGCGCAATCCTCCGGCCCATCGGGTCCCGTGCCCGCGCGCGGCACGAAGGGCGCCGACATCCTGGGACCGCGCAACCTGCCGCGGGCCGCCGAGGAGCCCTTCACGCTCGCCCCGCCCGGCACCGACCACGGCACGATGCCGAACCTGAAATGGTCCTTCGCCGACAGCCACATGCGGCTGGAGGAGGGCGGCTGGGCGCGCCAGACCACGATCCGCGAATTGCCGATCTCGAAGGCCATGGCCGGGGTCAACATGCGGCTCAAGGCCGGCGTGGTCCGCGAGATGCACTGGCACAAGGAAGCCGAGTGGTCCTACATGATCAAGGGCAAGGCCCGGATCACCGCGGTCGATCAGGACGGGCGCACCTTCGCGGACGATGTCGGCCCGGGCGACCTGTGGTACTTCCCCGGCGGCATCCCGCATTCGATCCAGGGGCTTTCCGCCGACGGGGTCGACGGCTGCGAGTTCCTGCTCGTGTTCGACGACGGCGCCTTCTCGGAGGATTCCACCTTCCTGCTGACCGATTGGCTGGCGCATACGCCCACCGATATCCTGGCCAAGAATTTCGGCTTGCCGGAGAGCGCCTTCGCCAAGATCCCCCAGAAAGAGCTTTACATCTTTCCCGGCCCGAATCCGGGGCCGCTCTCGGCCGACAAGATGGGCGGTGCCGGCGAGATCCCCAAGACATTCAGCCATCGGATGCTGGCGCAGGAGCCTGTCCGCACCAAGGGCGGCAGCGTGCGCATCACCGACTCCACGGTGTTCCCGGCCTCCGTCACCATCGCGGCGGCCCTGGTCGAGGTCGAGCCCGGGGGGCTGCGCGAGCTGCACTGGCACCCCAACAGCGACGAGTGGCAGTACTACCTGTCGGGCAAGGGCCGGATGACCGTGTTCGGCTCGGAATCGAAGGCCCGCACCTTCGACTATCAGGCCGGCGACGTCGGCTACGTGCCCTTCGCCATGGGCCACTACATCGAGAACACCGGCGACACGGTGCTGACCTTCCTGGAGATGTTCAAGAGCCCGCGCTACGCCGACATCTCGCTGACCCAGTGGCTGGCGCTGACGCCCCATCCCCTGGTGCAGGCCCATACCGGCCTGGATCCCAAGCAGGTCGATGCCCTGCCCGAGACTAAATCACCGGTTGTGCCGGGTTGACGCGTCCCGGAACTTGGCGCCACCTCAACACGTCGACCCTATAGACAGATCGGTCCCTCTCACGGAGAGCCCCATGCGCGCCGCATCCCGCGTGCTCCTCGTCCTGGCGCTCGCCCTCCCGGCGGGCACCGCCTGGGCCCAGGTGCAGCAGAACGATCCGAACGCGGCCAACGCCTCGTTCGCCCTGCAGAGTCAGATCCGCACGCTCAACCAGCAGCGGGTCACGGATTTCAACACGTTGAATCAGTCGATCCAACGCAACGTCCAGTTCGAGTCCTTCGGGCCGGTCCTGCCCTACCGGGGCGTCTATGGCGGGCGCCCCGGTGCGCGCCAACCCGGCACCCACGGCTTCGTCCGGCGGGGCGGCGGCATCAACACGAGCGTGTGCACCGGCTGCTGAGCGGCCGGGATACCGGCGCAGAGCGGGGAAAGCCCGAAAAAAACCTTTCCCCGCCCGCCGGCTTCGCCCAGAACCTGGGCCCATGGTGGCGTACGCATGAATATCCTGCTGATCGGCTCCGGCGGTCGCGAGCACGCCCTGGCCTGGCGACTGGTCCAGAGCCCGCTCTGCACCCGGCTGTTCACCGCACCGGGCAATCCCGGGACGGCCCGGCACGGTACCAACCGGCCGGACCTGACGATCTCGGATCACGCCGCGATCGCCGCCTTCTGTGCTTCGGAATCGATCGGCCTCGTGGTGGTCGGCCCCGAGGCGCCCCTGGTCGCCGGGCTGGTCGATGATCTGAAGGCCGCCGGGATCCGCGCCTTCGGCCCGACCCGCGATGCCGCCCGGCTCGAGGGCTCGAAGGGCTTCACCAAGGATCTCTGCGCCGCCTGCGGCATCCCGACCGCCGCCTTCGCGCGCTTTACCGAACTGCAGCCGGCCCTGGCCTATGTCCGGCAGCAGGGCGCCCCGATCGTCGTGAAGGCCGACGGGCTCGCCGCCGGCAAGGGCGTCACCGTCGCCGAGACCCTGGATCAGGCCGAGGACGCCCTGGCGTCGCTGTTCGAAGATCCGGGCGCCGAGGTGGTGGTCGAGGAATGCCTGTTCGGCGAGGAGGCCAGCTTCTTCGCCCTGTGCGACGGCATGCGGGCGATCCCGCTCGGCACCGCCCAGGACCACAAGCGCGTGTTCGACGGCGACCGCGGCCCGAATACCGGCGGCATGGGCGCCTATTCCCCGGCCCGGGTCGTCACACCGGAGATCGAGGCCCGGGTCATGGCCGAGATCATCGCCCCGACGCTCGCCGGGATGCGGGCGCGCGGCTGCCCGTTCACCGGCATCCTCTATGCCGGCCTGATGCTCACCGCGGACGGCCCCAAGCTCATCGAGTACAACACCCGCTTCGGCGATCCCGAGGCGCAGGTGCTGATGCCGCGCCTCGCCTCCGACCTCGTGCCGGCGCTGCTCTCGGCCTGCGACGGCGACCTCTCCGGGGTGGGCCTGGAATTCGACGCCCACCGGGCCGCCCTCACCGTGGTGATGGCGGCCGCCGGCTATCCGGGTGCCGTGGTGCGCGGCTCCGTGATCCGGGGCATCGACGAGGCCGAGGGCGACGGCGTGTTCGTCTTCCAGGCCGGCACCCGCGCCGAGAACGGCCAGCTGCTGGCCGATGGCGGCCGGGTGCTGGCGATCACGGCGCTGGGCGACAGCGTCACCGATGCCAAGGACCGCGCCTACGCGGCGGTCGCCCGGATCGACTGGCCGCAGGGGTTTTGTAGACGCGACATCGGCTATCGGGCTGTGGCGCGGGAGGCCGGACAGGGCTGAAAAGTCCCGGTTTCAAAAGGTCTGCGACCTTTTGCGGATGCAGGGTGGAACCCTGCTGGGCCCGGGCGAAGCCCGACTTCGGGGCTCCGCCCCAAACCCCGCCGAAGGGCTTAGCCCTTTGGGAACCCGTTACTCCCCCACCGCCGCCCCGGCCGGCCTCCGGTTGTCGTTGGCGCCGTAGAGCAGCCCTGGGCGCATCCGCCCGGTGCGCGAGGCGTCGTTGCCCGAGGAGGCCGCCTCCGGGGCGTCGGGCGCGGCGGCGCGCACCGCGATCAGTTCCTCCGCCCCCCAGGGCTTCTGCTCGACGATCGTGTGGCCCATGCCGCGCAGGATGCTTTTCGTGTCCGCCGAGAGCGCGAAGGGCTCGGCGTAGACCGTATCGGGCAGCCATTGGTGGTGGATGCGCGGGGCATCCACCGCCGCCTGCGGCGCCATGCCGAAATCGAGCATGTTGATCAGCGTCTGCGCGTTGATCGTGATGATCCGCGAGCCCCCCGGCGAGCCCGCCACCAGCGCGACCTTGCCGTCGCGCAGCACGATCGTGGGCGCCATGGAGGAGAGCGGGCGCTTGCCCGGCTGGATCGCGTTCTTCGTGCCCTGCACGAGGCCGAACAGGTTCGGCACCCCGGTCTTGACCGTGAAGTCGTCCATCTCGTCGTTGAGGAAGAACCCTGTGTCGCCCGCGATCACTCCGGCGCCGAAATAGCCGTTGATCGTGTAGGTCAGCGAGACCGCGTTGCCGGCCCGGTCCATGACCGAGATGTGGGTGGTCTCGGCCCGCTCATGCGTTTCCAGGCCCGGATCCGGTCGGATCTCGGCCGATGGAGTCGCCCGGTCCGGCGGGATCGAGGCCCGGAGTTTGTCCAAGTAGGCCGGCGACAGGAGCTGAGCGACCGGATTCGCCACGAAGGCCGGGTCGCCGAGCAGCAGATTGCGGTCGGCATATGCGCGCCGCATCGCCTCGACCATCAGGTGCACGCTCCGGGCGGAGTTGAACCCGGCCGCCGGCAGGTCGTAGCCATCGAGGATGCCGAGAATCTCGCAGAGCGTGACGCCGCCGGACGAGGGCGGGGGGGCCGACAGGACGGTCGTGCCTCGGTAGCGGCAGGTCAGCGGCTCGGACTCCGTCACCGTGTAGGCAGCGAAGTCTCCTGCCGTCAGCAGGCCGCCACCGGCCCGCGAGGCCGCTTCCATGGCCTCCGGGATCGCGCCCTTGTAGAAGGCGTCCGCGCCGCGCTCGGCGATGGCCTGGAGCGTGCGGGCGAGGTCGGCCTGGACCAGGCGGTCGCCGGGCCGCCAGGGGCTGCCGTCCGGGCGCAGGAAGATGCGGGCGACGTTTGCTTGCGCGGCGAACAGCTTCGTACCGGATTCGAGGATGTCGGTGTCGCCCCGGGTCAGCACGAACCCGTCCCGGGCCAGCGCGATCGCCGGTGCCATCACCTGCGCGAGCGGCAGGGTCCCGTACTGGGCGAGCGCGGTGTTGAGGCCGAGCACGGTCCCCGGCACACCCGCCGCCTTCCAGCCGCGCAGGCTCGCACCCGTCACGACGTTTCCGGCGGCGTCGAGATACATGTCGCGCGTGGCGGCCGCCGGGGCGGTCTCGCGGAAATTGACGAAGCGGCTCCGGCCGTCGGCCGCGTGCAGCACCAGGAAGCCGCCGCCGCCGAGATTGCCGCAGCACGGGTTCACCACCGCTTCCGCGTAGGCCACCGCCACCGCGGCGTCGACGGCGTTGCCGCCGGCCCTCAGGATATCGGTGCCCACCTGCGAGGCGAGGCGCTGGGACGAGACCACCATCCCGTTCTCACCCTCTACGGCCGGGCCCGAGGCGGCCCGGGCCGGGGGGCTGCCAAAAGGGCTGCCGAAGGCGAGCAGCGTAGCCAGGAGCAGCGCGCGTGCCGGTGCCGGTGCGATCATCCCTGCTG
>NZ_JALNUM010000086.1:0-28279 GCF_026540795.1 Methylobacterium sp. GC_Met_2 | reverse complement strand
AGTTCCCTCGCCGTCCACGACAACACGATCAGGCCGTCGACGCCGATCGAGGCTCGTTTGACCACGGTTTTAAAGCCGTACCCGACCACGTAGCGCTCCTCGGTTTCGATTGGGCTGACGTGCATCCGCAAGAGCTCGTATTTCCCGTGGATGTAGATGTGCATGAAATCGGAGAAGTGGTCTTCTATGCTGCCGGCAAAACGTCGATCGCGGTGATATAGACCGGCGACGTGCAGGTGCAGCCCGTCGTTGACTCGGACCTCGTCAAGCAACACTTTCTCGTGCTTGTCGACGGGATAGTTGGGTGAGGCGATCCAAATCGGCAGCTTGCCGCGGTTGGCGAGCGCATTTGGCCGGCGGAACAGGCGGCTCAAGTGGGTGGCGTATACCCGGTACAGCTCCTGTTCCATCACCCGCAACTTAGCCGCCTCGGATCCAAGGATCTGCTTGAATATGAATGTGATAAGGTAACCTTCCCATCCAGCGTCAATTCGCTGTTCGAAGTATCCACCCCGGCTTCGATGTATGCTTTGCGAGTGGTAAAGCTGTTCGTATCAGGCATCGAAATTTCAGATGTTCCTCGTTCCCATCGAGCGATGGCAAGTCAGCCTAGTTTCTTTCCGAGAGAGCTTGGGGTAGCAATAAGATATCATCCAATCCAATTCTACCGTTACCAAAGGCTCTCAGAATGTAATCGGCCGCTTTTCCGGCGGTTCAATAAACTGGCTCCAAGTGGATTTGATCGATGCGCGACTTCGAATTACAATACGTGAGCTTGTTTTCCTCGACATGTTGATCGAGCGGCCCCCTAAGGCGGCAGGCTCGGGTGTAGGCCATTATGGAGTGTATCAGGAAGACATTATAATGAAGCCCGGCGTTCGGCGCGCCGAGGCGATGACCCTCCTTTTCATGCTTGAAAACCGGGTAGTTGGGACAACCGATTAGCCGAGGAATCACCTTATAAGCCGCCGCACTCGTCGGCTTCCTGTGAGAGCCGCTGCTTAATTTCTTAGCGAACCCAACTACCTCCTGTTGCATAACGGCCTTGGTTGCAGCTTCAGAAAGATGCAACTCCTCGAACATGAAGCTAATCATCCAACCTTGCCAAAAATATTCCGTGACGAGATTATCGACCCAAGCTGCATAGGCTTCTACCATCTGCCGGTCGCGAATTCGTTGCCGACTGTAGCTCGAATAACGATGCTCATTTTCCGTCATTGCGACTGTTTCCCTAGTGATTTAGTCATAGGTCGCCATATAACATCGAGCATTTCTGCCGATGAGGCGGGTAATGTTGAGCGCAGCATCAACGTCGGTGGCGATGTCCATCCGGCGCTTATGACCCTGCTATGTGCAATGCTTTTACGAGTTCGTGCCGGCAGCGTTCTGCTGCTGTCCAAGGTCGCAATGCACGAAATGATGTGCTGCATGCCCCAATTTAAGAGGATCTTCAGCTGCCGCTTTGTTTGTGCTTAGAATTGGTTTTTACGACCGGAGACCGTCATAGTAGCCCTCCGCAGCCTAACAAAATTCCCGAGATTTGCAGGCATATCGAGCCCGTGAAATATCCATTGTTCAGAATATTCTGGGCCGGGGACGCGATCTACGCGCCCCCTATAAGAAAAAGCTACGCTGTTTTTCGACCCTTCCACCGCCACTGACGGCTGCTCTTGTAACGAATGACCCATTCGGCAGTTCTCGCCGCATCATTTTGGAACAGGCCCATGCCCGGAACCGCGGTGATTCGCTCTTTTTTCACAACCGATCCGAGCTCGGCCATACGAGCAAGGCATGTGTTCGCGGCATCGACAGGAGAAGCATTGTCCCGAATACGCACGGCACCCAATATTGCTTTGACGAAGACAGCTTCCTCAAATTTATACGGGGCTTTGATAGGATCAAAAAGATTCCAGCCAACCTCTTGAGCACAGTAACGCAATCCCCGCAAGCTTTTGATCCATATTGTTATGTGTCCTTCTCGCAGATCGAGCCCTTCTGCGCGGGCGACAGGTATGGGCCACTCAATCTCACTTATAGGTTCAACAAGAACGCATACTCTTGCGTCAATGTAACCCTCGCATGATCGGGCATCAGTTACGAAAATATCGATTTGGATACGCCGCGTGTCATATGGAAATATCTTTTTTCTCCCTGGGCCTCGACCTCGTGGACCCATAGGAGTTTTACGAGTTGATTCTGATTGGTCGCCGATCTCTGCAAACGCTTTCTTTGCGAAGGCAGACCATTTGCAAATTTGCTTTCTCCATTATCGTCAATATCGATTTCGATACCTCTTGCTTTGTGCCTCTGTCCAAAACATGGCTCGTAAATGACTGATGGCGGCAACATAGTTGCCCGCCATCAGGAGCATACAATGCATCTGTCGGGACAGAAACTTCTTACTTATGCTGGATGGACTTGGAGCAGGAGGCAGGTGGCGCGAAGCCAAATTCTTAAGTTCCTAAATCAAAGAGTGCTTAATCAGTTAGGCTGCGGCACAAGGGTTGGACGGATGCAGATTGTGATCGGGATTATGGCCGAGTATTTGGTGCGCATGAGCAATCGAGATATCGCCGTCTCCGTGTTGTGTGACGTTTTGGAAGAGGTACGCAACGGCCCTGAGATGTATGAGCCCGAGAAAGACAGCGAATTCCGGTAGGATGAGCAGGTAGAAGCGTAACTGCTGACATAGGAGGTGGCTGGCGGTCGATGGTCGACCGCCAGCCTTCCAATCCACACGACGGGAGGGTGGCTCATGACAGGCCGAGCCGCCTATCGCACGTAGGTGGATCGATGCCGGTCGAGCCCTCGTAACTGCGCACCCTAGGATTGAACGCGAGGGCGCTGCAGGCCCTCCACGTTCAGCACGGTTGCATCCGTGGTCGTCCTAGCTGTTTGGTTGCGGAACGTCGTTGGGATGTGGCACGTTGGGCGATCAAAGTTTACGCGTGGCGGTTTGAGGGTGTGCGCCGCCGTGCTGCCGTTCGGAGGGCTCGTTGATGCTCGCCATCCATCCCCAAGCCCGCACCACCCCGGCTGTTCGCGCCGAGATCGCCCGCTCGCCCGAGAGTTCCGGGGTGTTGGCCAAGCGCTACGGCGTCTCCACCGAGACCATCCGCAAATGGCGCAAACGCGGCCCCGATGCCTGTCAGGATCGCTCGGCCCGGCCCCATAAGCTGCCCTGGCGCGCCAGCGATGAGGAGCGCGCCGTCGTGTGCGCGCTCCGCCGCTCCACCGGCTTCCCCCTCGACGCGCTGACCTTCGTCGTCAGCCACTTCCTGCCGCACCTGAACCGGGACGCCGTCTATCGCATCCTCAAGGCGGAGGGCCTGAACCGGCTGCCGCCGTCCGAGAGGACCCGCAAGCCGCACGGCACCTTCAAGGACTACGAAGTCGGCTTCGTGCACGTCGACGTGAAGCATTTGCCCAATCTACGCGACCGCGACGGCTCCACTCGCAAGCGCTACCTCTACGTCGCCATCGACCGCGCCTCCCGCTACGTGCATCTCGCGGTCAAGGACGACGAGACCACGGCCTCGGCGGTGGCCTTCCTCACGGACGCGCTCGGCGCCTTTCCGTTCCGGGTCACCCACGTGCTCACCGACCGCGGTTCGTGCTTCACGGCCGATGCGTTCGAGGCCGCCTGCGAGCGGCACGGTGTGCAGCATCGTAAAACGCGCCCGTACACGCCGAAAACCAATGGGATGGTCGAGCGCTTCAACGGCCGGGTGCAGCGCGAGGTGCTGGGCATCATGATCTACAGCCACGCCGACCTGGAGATCGTGCTGCGCGGCTTCAACGCGGCCTACAACGGTCGCCGTCAGCGCGTGCTGAACGGGCTCTCGCCCGGAATGGTCCTGCGGCAGCGCCTCGAAGCCGATCCAAGCTTGGCTAATCCAACCTACAGACCGCCAAGCCCAAGTCTCATTAAACGCGCCCTTCACATCGTCGCAGACGCCAAGGAGGTCTCGCATCCAGACAGCGACGAGCTTGGCGGAGAGAATGGGCGTGAAGCTGCCGCGCGGCTGCAAAAGCAGCATCAGCGTTTGCCGGGCTTTTCTCGACACCCATGCCGGGCCGCGCGTACCTCAGGAGGGTAACGCCGACCAATCCATCAACCGCAGAGTTCCGAGCGCGGCGATGCTTAAGTACGCGCACAGCCTGGCCGAACAGCAAGGCATCAATTGCCCGCCAGTGGTTGAGACGGACTTCGACGCCTGCCGGCGCTTTCTCGACGCTCACGCTACTCGGCCACAGCTTCGATCGGGAGCGCCAGATTCCGGTACAAGCGGAAATGTAGAGACTGCTGCACGCGGGAAGCGGCGGGGTAGAGCAGTGCAGGTGCCAAAGCAGACAACTGCGCGACGGCGGGCGTGAAGCGATCGGCTAAATATGACGCGATGGAAGGGGCCTCAGGACGCCACGGCCAAACGCGTGAAGCTCACCACGCTGGCAACCCCAGCAAAGGCTGCTCCGAGCCCCATCGCCACCGCTGGCCCGTGCGCTTCCGCGATTGCGAAGCAGGCCGCGACGAGGGCCGCACCCAGGGTCTGACCGAGCAGCCGCGCCGTGGCGACGATCCCACTCGCACCACCCGAGCGAGCAGCCGGCGCGCTCGTCATGATGGCGCGCAGGTTCGGGGCCTGGAAGAAGCCGAACCCAGCCCCGCAGATCGCCATCCGCCAGATGATGTTCGTGACGCTGGGATCGGCAGGTAGCAGCGCAAGCAGCCCCATGCCGATCGCCAGGCCGGCAAGCCCGATCCCGCCAAGCAGGCCAGGGGCAAAGCGGTCCGAGAGGCGCCCAGCCAGCGGCGCCATCAGCGCGACCACCACCGGCCAAGGGGTCATCAGGAAGCCGGTCTCGACCTGCGAGCGGCCCAGCGTGTGCTGGAACAGGAAGGGCAGCGAGATGAAGGCCAGCCCCTGTGCCGCGAAGGAGCACACCGCGGTCAAAGCTGACAACGCGAAGAGCGGGCGCTTCAGAAGATCGGCGGCCAGCATCGGCGCCGGGTGTCCGGCTTGGCGACGCAGGAGAAGGGTGAAGCAGGCGAGTGCCCCAGCGATCTCCGAGAGGATGCGCCAGAGTGGCCCCTCGTGTGCGGCCTCACCCAGCGCGAGAACCAAGAGCCCGAACGCGGCGGCGTTGAGAAGTGCTCCGGGGAGATCGAAGCTGTGGCCGGAACGTGCGGTTTCCGGCAGCGCCGTCCAGGCCAGGGCGAGGGCGACGAGACCAATCGGCACGTTGACGGCGAACAGCCAGGGCCATGGCGCCACCAGTAGGATCAACGATGCCACGGTTGGCCCGATCGCGAAGCCGACGCCGACCACGAAGGCGTTGAGTCCGACGCCGCGGCCGAGCTGGTTCGTTGGGTAGATAAAGCGGATCAGCGCAATGTTGACCGCCATCAGCGCGCTTGCGCCGATCCCCTGCAGCACGCGCGCGAAAACGAGCGTCGGTAGGGACCAGGCCAGGGCACAGACGAGCGACGCCCCAGTGAACAGGAGAACGCCAACGACATAGATCCTCTTCTGCCCGACGATCTCACCGAGCGCCGCAATCGGCAGTAACGTCGCCACAACCGCGAGCTGGTAGGCGTTCACGATCCAGACCGAGGCACCTGGATCAACTCCTAGATCGCCGGCGATGGTGGGCAGGGCTGTGTTGGCGATGGCGGTGTCGAGTGTCGCGAGCGCGACTCCGGTGAGCACCGCGGCCATCGCCCTTCCACGCTGGCCCGGCGGCGATCCATCGCGAGCGGGCGCAGTCGGGTCTGAGATCATTTCAGTCATTCAGCGTGGGGATTTCGTGATCAGGGCGCATCCTGGACTGCGCCCCTTGTCGCACCTTCGCAACTATGCTCCAGCTACACCTCTGCGCGGGGACGCTATACCCTCGTGCGGCCGAGGACAGGGGCAACGCTTCAGATCCCGCTATCAACCCTGTCGCAGCGTTGACCAAGCAGCAGGAGGCATCACGCGCGCCTGCGTTGTGTTGACAAATAGGAATATAATCTGATAGTTAGGCTGCGGGTCGTCGCTTTGTGGCCTTCATCGAGGGCCGCCATGAGGCACCCACCAACCACGCTGATGCAAAATCGCCGAGCGCCACCGCCCGGCCTTCCGCATCAACCTCAGCCATCCGCAACCAACCCGAGGGGGTCTCATCCGAGGCCCCTTTCGCATTTCTGGAGCACGCTATGACCGCAGCCACCGCTACGAAAACCAAAGGCGCACTCACCCCCGCGGAAAGCCCGCTCGCCAAGCCGATCCCAGCCCTCGTCGTGTTCGGCGCCGACAAGGGCGGCAAGCCTCACGCAGCTTGGTTTCCCACCCCGGATGTGAGCCTAGCGACGAAGGCCGCCGCGACCATCGGGTTCCGGGCCCTCGTGCTGTGCGACGACGTTCAGCGCTCGGCCGCCGCCGAACTGCCGCAGGGGCGGGTGTTCAGCTCGGGGCGCGCATTCGTGCCGTTCGTCGCGAAGGAGGTCTACCAACGCTTACAAGCCCTCGCCGGTGGAGTTGTCGGACCAGACACGACCACCATCAGGTTGGCTGCACAGAGTTCCGCGAAGCCCGCTGATGGCGACGGTGGCGGTTTTGGCGGGTCAGGTCTGGTGGATCCCCGCTACCCACGCAGTTGGGCCGGCATCGCGATCGGCAGCCTCGTGCTGATCACCGAGGGCGAGGAGGATGGCTGGTATGAGGCTGTGGTCGTCGCCTCGAAGCCGGGCGGCGAGTTCACGCTTCAATGGCGCGACTGGCCCGATCTGCCGATGCTTATGCGCCGCCGCGATGAAATGGCTCTGCTTCACCCGAACGCCGCGGCAGCAGCCGAAGCCTGAGCTCGGCGCGAATGTGCAATTGGCCGGCGAGGGCGTTCAAACTTTGCCGGCCGACAAGCTTCGAAGAGGCATGAACTTCTATGACCGCAATGCGCCCATCCCACTCATCCAAGGAGCCGCAGACGCTCCGCCATGGCGGACATCCACCGTGACGGCTGCGGCGGCGGTCCATTCGCATAAGGGCACACTATGGAACGAGGAGTGCAGCGAGATCCCGCATCCCACGCCCGGAAAGGTCCGCTTCCAAGCTATCGGCAAGGCAGAGGCCTACGACCGGGTTGGGTGGATTGCCGTCAATCCGTTTTGGAGCGGCGATCCATGGAAGCGGATATCGTCGTCAGTCCGCTTACGACCCCTCTCAGACCTTCGGAAGGTCCGCTTTTCGAAGGTCTGTTTGGCCCGAAATGATTGTGGGTAGCCGGAAGCGACAGGTCCGCTTCTGTGCAAGTAGGGCGATCAGATAAGGCTTCGTAGCGTCGGAGCAACGCAATCGGATGTTCGCTCGGAATTTGATCCCGGCGCGTTGACGGTCCATCGGCGCCCCGCCTAGATCGTCCGATGCGCAGGTCCTCCGACCAACCGGCTCGACGCCGCACGGTCATCGCCGTGGCCGCGCTCTATGCGTTGCTGCTCCAGGCTTTCCTCGTCACGCTCCATCCCGTCGCGCTGTTCGCCGGCACCGATGGCGTAATCTGCGCTGAGCACGGGAATGGCACACCCGCCGACGACGGCGTTCCCTGTCAGCAGCACGCCTGCTGCATTCCGACCCAGGTAGCGCAGCCGCTGGCCGAGACCGTGTCCACGCAGGTGGAGATTACCGCCTTGCCGCGGCGGTCGATCGTGTTGGCCTGGAGATCGACGGCGACGCTTGGCCCCCGGGCGCCCCCCGACCCCGCCGTTAGTTCCCGAGGTCCGCCGACCGTCTGACCGATCCATACCCCGATCGCTCAGACCCGGACCTTCCCATGTCGATTTCGCTTCAGGGCAGCACCCCTTCCTTCAGGGCGGTGGCTGCTGTGCGCGCGTCCCGCGAGGCTTTCTACCACGCCGTCTGGCGCTGGCACTTCTATGCCGGCCTGCTGTGCCTACCCTTCCTGATCTCGCTTTCCGCGACGGGCGCGCTGTACCTGTTCCAGCCCGAGATCAACGCGACTGTGTTCGCTTACCGGACCACGGTCGCCCAGCAGCAGATGGCGCCGCTTGGCCCAGATCGATTGATCTTCAACGCGATGCAGGCGGTACCTGACGGCGCGCCGGTCTCCTACACCGACCCGGCGGATGCGACCTCCTCAGCCGTGGTAACGATCGCCGCGGGTGCTCGGAAGATGCTCGTCTCCCTCGACCCCTACACCGGCAGCGTGCTCGATCGGGTCGACCGGGACGGCGAGTTCTTCATGGTGCTGCGGCACCTGCACAGCCTCGCCTACTTCGGCCCGCTGGCGAACGCGGTCATTGAGATCGTCGCCGGCTTCGCCATCATCCTCGTGGTGACAGGCGTCTACCTCTGGTGGCCGCGGGGCCAGGACGGCGGTGTGGTCACGGTGCGGGGCACGCCGCATCGGCGCGTCTGGTGGCGCGACCTGCACGCTGTGACCGGTTTGGTGGCCGGAGGCGGCCTGTTCTTCCTGGCACTCACCGACCTGCCCTGGTCGATCTGGTGGGGTGACCAGTTCCGGGCGTGGACGAATGCGGCCGGGCTCGGCCAGCCGGCCACCTTGTGGGCCAACAAGCCGGTTTCGAACGTGCCGATGGGCGAGATGCTCACCACTGCCGGCTGGACCATGCAGGATGCGCCGGTTCCGAAATCCGAGGCCACCGGGGCCACTCAGGGTATCGGCATCGACGGTGCCGCGCAGATCCTGGCGCGCCTTGGCATGCCGCACGGTTACGAGCTGTCGCTACCGGTTGGTGACAGGGGCGTCTACGCGGCGGCCGCCTACCCGCACGACGTGACCCAGCAGCGGATGGTCTCTCTCAACCAGTACAGCGGCAAGCCGCTGGTCGACGTGGATTTCATCGACATCGGCTCGGTCGCTCGGGCGGTGCAATACGGCATCGGCATCCACAAGGGCGAGCACTGGGGCCGCGCCAACCAGCTCGCGATGCTGGCGTTCTGCCTCGCCACCATCCTGCTCTCCGTCACCGCCGGGACGATGTGGTGGAAGCGTCGGCCGACTGGCGGCCTCGGCGTTCCGCCCTGGCCGCGCGATCGGCGTATGGCCGTAACCGTGACCGTCATCGTCGTGGGGCTCGGCGCCTTATTCCCGCTCACCGGCCTTGCGATCCTGGCGATGCTCAGTCTCGACCTCGCGCTCGGGCGCGCCCTGCGGATGCGAACGGCCTGACCGATCCGCGACGGGCGAGGCTCCCGTGTTCCCGCAGATGCGCTCGGCAGGATTGCCGCGCCGACTCGGCGCCGGCCTGATCCTGCTCGCGCTGTCGCTGCAGGCGCTCGCACCCGCGGCCGCCCTGCACTTTACAGCCGAGGCCCAGGCCGCGGACGCGCTGGTGCACGCGATCATCTGCGGACAGGATCCAGGCGTCACGCTCACCGCGGACCTGCCAATCCCAGTCCACGCCGATCACGACCGCTGCCCATTCTGCCGCTGCACGGCGGCTGCCCCGCTCCCCAACGCGCCGGAGATCGTGGTCCGGCGGGTCATCTGGCACGCGGCGGCGTGGCCAACCCCGCCACCGCCGGTTGAGACTAAGCCTCCACGGTCGCCCGCCCGGGCCCGCGCCCCACCCCAGAACGTCTGACGCCTCATTCCTCCCGGCCCGCGGTACCGTCGCGCCCGGGTCCATCCGCGTTCAGACGAGACCCAACATCATGCCCTCCGTTCCAAGATCCCGCGCATCCCAGCTCGTACTTGCCCTACTGCTCGGGGCGAGCCCGCTGGTACTCACCGCCGCTCAGGCGCAGCAATCCGTCACCCTCGGAGAGCTGTCCGTCGTCGGCGAGGGCAGCGCAGCCAGCCCTGTCGCAGCACCGCAGGTGGCACCCGCGGGGGCGCCGACTGTCACCGGCCCGGCCCCGGCCGCCCCGACCCCGATCGCCGTTCCGACCGGCGAGGTGAACAGCACGGTCGGCCGGCAGAACGTCATCGACGACCGCCCCGCGGTGAACATCGCCGATGTTGTCAGAGACAGCCCCGGCGTCACCGTGCGCCAGGGCAACGGCCCGCGGGACGTGATCATCTCGGTACGCGGCAACAACGCCCGTGCCACCGGCGTCTCGCGCAACTTCGTCGTGCTGGAGGACGGCTTTCCGGTCACCCAGGCCGACGGATCCTCGCGCTTCGACATCACCGACCCGCGCGCCTACAGCAGCCTCGACGTGTTCCGCGGGCCGCAATCCGCGCTGTTCGGCAACTACGCCAGTGGCGGTGCGCTTGCCTTCAACACTCGCCGGGGTGCCGCGGTGAACGGCGTCGAGTACGGCGTCGACGCCGGCAGCTTCGGCTACCTCAACAACTACGCCACCATCGGCGGGATCAGCGGCCCGTTCGAGTACAGCCTGTTCACCAGCGACGCTCGCGGCAACGGCTTCCAGGGCCACAGCTCTTTTAACACGCAGACGATCAACTTCCTCGGCACGTACACGCCGACCCCGGACAACCGCTTCACGTTGAAGATCATCAACAACGAGTTCCAGGCGAACCTGCCGGGCCGCTCCTCGCTGCTCCAGTTCTACCAGAACCCCTACCAGCGCGGCTGCGCTTCGGCGCTCACCGCAGAGCCCGGCTGCACGACTTACAGCCTCTCGATCAACGGCCGGAACGGCGCTACCATGCCGGTGACGGCCGACGAGGGCGGCTTCTTCCGCGGCGATCGGCGCACCATCGTGGGCGGGCGCTACGAGCACGACTTTGACGCCTACACGACTTGGCGCACCCAGCTCGTGTTCGACGACCGCAACATCAACCAGCCCTTCTACACCACCTCGGCGCGAGGCGACTTCCCGGGCTTCAACTTCCTCACCGACGTGACCCGGCGCGGCGACCTGTTCGGGCTACCGATGACCGGTTACGTGGCGCTGGCCTACAACACACTCGCCTCAAACCAGCTCACGTACTTCCGTGCACCTTATGGCGGGGCCCGGCTCGGCGCCTTGAACGCCAACCTCGCGGCCACCCAGGACAATCTCGGCGGCCGAGCACGGATCGAGCTGCAGCTCTCCGACCAATGGACCGCGGTCGCCGGCATCAGCGCCGAGAACACCACCATCGGCGGCAACAACACTACCTTCAGCTACCCGACAGCCGGTGGCGTGACCGCGGCCAACGCCAACCTCGACCGCAGCTTCCTCAACGTCGCGCCCGAGTTCTCGCTGACCTACCGCCCCGACGAGGCGTGGCGGTTCCTCGGCCGCGTCGCTACGGGCTACGCCACGCCCTCGGCCTCGAACCTGACGGTGACCCCGGCCGGCGTGCCGGGCAATAACAGCCAGCTCCAGACCCAGGAGAACCTCGGCTTCGATCTCGGCGCGTACTGGACGCCTCTGCCCGTGCTGCAATTCTCCGTTACCGGTTTCTACGAGTTCTTCCGCAACGAGCTGATCTCGCAGTCACCGGGTGCCGGCCTCCTGAGCTACACCTTCAACGCCCCGGCCTCGGAGCATCGCGGCGTCGAGGTCGGCGGAACTTGGACGTCCCCGGACGGCTGGCGAGCGACGCTCGCCTACACGCACGACGATCAGATCTACACGAAGTACACTGAGCAGCTCAGCGCCGGCTCGCGCACGGCGCGCTTCAACCGGGCGGGCAACCACATCCCCGGCGTTCCGACCGACGCGGCCCTGGTCCGGTTCGGCTATGAGCAGACCACGGGGCCCTGGGCGGGCGTAGGGGCCTTCGTCGAGGCCGTCTACCAGAGCGATTTCTACCTCGACAACGCCAACCTGCTGAAGGCGCCTGGCTTCACGGTCGTGAACCTCAACGTGCACTACGATCGGGCGCTCTCGGGGCAGGCTGATGCGGGCTTTGCCAAGCGGCTGAGCCTGTACTTCGAGGTGCGCAACCTGTTCGACCGGGTCTACACCAACTCGGCGCAGAACCTTGCTGACACGATCAGCGGCACGACCGGCTTGCAAAACGGTGCTGGTGTGCTGGCCGCCACCACCGGCTCGATCTTCGCCGGTGCGCCGCGCAACTTCGTGGGGGGCATGAAGCTGGCGTTCTGAAGGTCCGCTTGTCACCTATAGCAGCCGATCCGCGTGGTTCGGTTTGGGTACGCGGACGGGAACTGGCGCTGTCAGTTCGCTATGGGTGCACCTCTAACAGACCGATGCCACCGGCCGCTCCCGACCCACCCCGGCCGTACAGGCCCCGCGTCGGTTCTCCCCGAAAGCGGTCATTCGTTAGCCGTCTGACAACTTCGGCTCGGGGTGGGAAGCGGGAATTATGTGGACGTTTGGGAGCTGACATCAGCTTCACGCCCATCCTGGCCATTTAGAGCCGTGCCCGGCCGCGTTGCGACGGGTTAGCGTTTTGCAGGGTTGAGTGGTGAAGGAGTTCGCGATGCCCTCACCGTTGTCTGCCGATTTGCGCGAGCGTGTCGTGGCGGCCGTGGCCGAGGGCGCCTCGTTCCATCGAGCGGCGGCCCGGTTCGGTGTAAGCGTGTCGAGTGCCAGCCGCTGGTCGGAGCGGTTCGCGCAGGAAGGCCACGTCGCGCCCAAGCCGACGCGCGGCGGCGATCGTCTTCCGGCCATCGAGGGGCAGGCCGATCGGATCCTCTCCACCTACGAAGCCCGGCCCGAGATCTTCCTGCGCGAGTTGCGCGACGCCCTGGCCGCGCAGGGCGTGCAGACCAGCACGAGCGGCCTGTCGCGTTTCTTCGCCCGCCACGGCATCACCCGCAAAAAGGGGCTCTCTACGCGGCTGAGCAGGAGCGGGCCGACGTAAAGGAGGCCCGCCAAGCCTGGTTCGAGGCCCTGCCCGACCTCGACCCGGACACGCTCGTCTTCCTCGACGAGACCGCGGCCGCCACCAACATGGCCCGCCGTTACGGACGCGCCCCGTGCGGTGAGCGGTGCCGGCTCCTCGTGCCGCAGGGCCACTACAAAACGACCACCGTCACAGCCGCCCTGCGCAGCACCGGCCTGTGCGCGCTCAGTCTCGTCGATGGCGCCACCAACGGCGCCCGCTTCCGCAGCTACGTCGCCGACAGCCTCGTCCCGGTGCTGCGGCCCGGGGACACCGTCATCCTCGACAACCTGCAGGCCCACAAGGTCGCCGGCGTGCGCGAAGCCATCGAGGCGGTGGGCGCGCGGGTCTTGTACCTTCCGCCCTACAGTCCCGAGTTCAATCCGATCGAGCAAATCTTCGCCAAGCTCAAGCACCTGCTGCGAACCGCAACCGCCCGCACCGTGCCCGACCTCTGGGCTGCTATCTGCGAAGCCTTCACCCGCTTCACCCCAGACGAATGCCGCAACTGCATCACCGCCGCCGGACACGAGGACGACTTGGCCGTCGCTACATAGGCGGGAACAGCTCTAGCTAGCTACGACCAAATCCCGTAAGCAGGCGTTGCTCTTGCCTATCGGACCATATGAATAAGAACAGATTACGGAATACTACGCGTCACAAAATTTTGTGGTCGCCTGCCACTTGTTTTACACCCTTGAAAGGTCCGCTTCCAGGCTGTTGGCGCCCAAATTAATCATGAGCTAGACGTCCAGGGTCTTACGGGCAAAGCTCTCGATGTAGTCGACGAGCTTGTCCGACGCGGCACCGGCGGCAGCCACGTCACGTCGGGCAACAGCCTCGCAGACATCGGCGTGGAGGTTGGCGGTCAGCGGCAGATCGGCGGCCAGCTTGTAGTGCTGGTACCAGAACCGCCGTGACAGGCCCGCCATGCTCTCCAGCGAGCGCACCGCGAACTCGTTGCGCGAGGCCGTTGCGATCAGGTCGTTGAACTGACGGTCCAGGCGCATGAACGCCAAGTCGTCCGATGCCGCTGCCACCTCCCGCATGTCCTGCGCCAGGCCGGCGAACACATCGCGCTCTTCCTTCGTGGACCGCTCCGCCGCAAGGCACGCGATCAAGCGCTCCAGGACGCGTCGGGTCTCCAGTAGGCGCAGCTGCGTGCGCACGTTGATGTCGGAGACGAGGATGCCGCGCCTCGGCATGACCACGACGAGGCCGTCGCGGGCGAGACGCTGCAAGGCTTCCCGGATGGGGGTGCGGCCGATACCGAGCCGCTGGACCAAGTTCTGCTCGCCGAGCACCATGCCGGGCGGGAGCACGAGCGTGGTGATCATCTCCTCCAGCTGTTGATAGGCTCTGTCCGTGAGCGTCAGGTCGGGCAAGTCGCCGTCGCTGACTACCCCGTTGTTCGCCCCCTTCACGGCCTTCCTGGCCCTTTTCTCAGAACGCTCCGCGGTGCGGACCGACGTCGTTTTTCCAGTCACGAAGTTCATGGACGACCCCTCTTACCCGGCCCGGTCCGCTTATCACGCCGCCTAAATGGTGCATGGTGCCGGGCACCTCTCCTTGCAAGGGCATATCGCTGATATATCTTGCGCCGATTAGAGATATCCTGCATGAACACCCTGCGCATACTAAACCGTAGGGAGGCAAAAAATGGTAGGGCAAATTGCGATACCCACCGGCGCCGTGCTGCCGGAGCTAGCGACGACCGGGGCCACCACCCGCGTTACGGCCGGGTCGAACGCGGTGATCGCCGCGCGGCTTGAGCGCCTGCCAATGACAGGGTTCCAGCGCAATATCTTTCTCATCATCGCCACGGCGTGGTTCTTCGACTCAGTCGACCTCGGCTCGCTCACCTTCCTGCTCGGCTCGATCAAAACCGAATTCGGGCTCTCGACAGCCCAGGCGGGTCTCCTGTCGAGCATGAGCTTCATCGGCATGTTCGCCGGCGCGGCGATTTCTGGGATGCTGGCCGACCGCTTCGGCCGGAAGCTCGTCTTTCAGATCAGCATGGTGTTCTGGGGTCTGGGCAGCGCGTGGTGCGCCTACGCGCCGGACGCGACCATGCTCGGCTACGCCCGCCTGCTGCTCGGTTTCGGCATGGGCATGGAGTTCCCGGTCGCCTTGGCCATCGTCTCCGAGTTCCTGCCGACGGCCAAGCGCGGCCGTTACCTCGCCATCATGGAAGGCTTCTGGCCCCTCGGCTTCATCGTGGCGGGCTGCCTCAGCTACGTCCTGTTGAGCTATTTCGACTGGCGAGCGGTGTTCCTGGCGCAGGCATTCCCGGCCCTGTTCCTGTTCGTGATCCGCTTCCTAGTGCCGGAGTCGCCGCGCTGGCTCGCCGATCGCGGGCGGCATGACGAAGCGGACCGGGTGATGTCATCCATCGAGACGAAGGTAACGGCGCGCCTCGACGGTCGGACGCTGCCCGAACCGGAGGTCCTGCCCGAGCAGGTTCAGGGCGAACGTCGCTTCTCGTTCCTCGAACTCTGGGGCCCTGGCTATGCCAGCCGCACGGTCATGATCTGGCTGACGTGGTTCTTCGCCCTCCTCGGGTTCTACGGGCTCACCACGTGGCTCGGGGCCCTCCTGCAGGATGCGGGTTACAGCGTCGCCAAGTCCGTGACCTACACGATCCTGATCTCGCTCGCAGGCGTGCCTGGCTTCATCGCTTCGGCCATCCTCGTCGAGCGCTGGGGCCGCAAGCCGACCGCCGTGCTGATGCTGCTGGGCAGCGCGGTCGCTGCCTACCTCTACGGTCACTCGCCCTCGTTCGCGTGGCTGATCGCTTTCGGGTTGATGATGCAGTTCTTCCTGTTCGGCATGTGGTCGGTGCTCTACGCCTACACCCCGGAACTCTACCCGACCCGCTCACGCGCAACGGGGGCCGGCTGCGCATCGGCCGTCGGCCGCGTCGGCTCGCTCATCGGCCCCTACGTCATCGGGCTCATCCTGCCGACGCTCGGACACGGCGGGGTGTTTGCGCTGGGCGCCGGCTCGTTCGTGATCGCCGCCGCAAGCGTCGGCATCCTCGGTATCGAGACCAAAGGCAAGTCGCTCGAAGCGATCTCGCACTGACCATCCGGCGGGGACGCAAACCGCTCTCGTCCCCGCCGTCCTGCCACGGGTGGAACAATATTGTTGACAGCTGATATATCAACGGTATTTTGCAGACAACAACTGGGGAGAGCGCCATGTGCCGGACGGCTCGCAACGCAGATGACGGTCAGCACCGCTCCGCTCGCCTGGGGTGCGGCAGCTGTCTCGCCAATAAGTCCTCGGTCTGCGTCCGCCCTGCAGCCGTGGTTCGGCCGCACGCCGAACCCGCAGCCTCTAGCAGGCCGGCCCTTCCGTCGAACACCGTCGTGGCGTCAGCCCCCTACTGAACATCTTGGCCGAAGCGGCCGAGATCGCTTTCCCAAAAGCATTCGAACAGAGGAGACATCCAATGGAACTCGTAGTCACTAAGATGAGCGAGCGGCAGAGAAACTACCGGGCCAACTACCGGCAGCGTGTCGCGGGCTGGTACAACGGCGCCCTGCACATCGCGATCATCTACACCATCGGCCTCACGGCGCTGTACATCTACATCTCCAACATTAAGGCCCCGACCTGGGCGGAACTCGCCACGGTCCCGGTCGTGTTCCTGTTCTGCAACTTCTTCGAATGGTGGCTGCATCGCTACGTGATGCATCGTCCGCAGAGCAATCCCGTCGCCCGCGCCGTCTACAACCGGCACACGCTCCAGCACCACCAGTTCTTCACCGATCACGAGATGCGCTTCGCCGACCATCGGGACTACCGGGTGACGTTCTTTCCGCCCTACGCGCTGGCCGCCTTCACGTTGATGTCGATCCCGGGCGCCATCGTGTTCGGCAACGTGTTCGCGCCGAACGTCGGTTGGCTGTTCATCACCACGACGACCAGCATCTACATGATCTACGAGTTCATGCACTTCTGCTGCCATGTCGAGGACAACTGGTTCGTCAGCAACATGCCGTTCATCAACACGAACCGCCGGCACCACACCGCGCATCACGACCAGTCGATTATGATGGAGCGGAACATGAACCTGACGTTCCCGATCATGGACTGGCTGTTCGGCACCTCGGATCTCAACCGCGGCCTGCTCGGCACGATCTTCAACGGCTATGACACCCGCCACGTGAAGACCGACATGCGCAAGACGTCTCGCACGCCTGGGGCTGTGGAACCCGGCGCGATGCAGCCGGCCGAATAAGCGCACGCTACAAGCGACGTGCGGCGTCTCGTCGGCGCCGCACCAACATCTGGGAGGCCCTCCATGAACATGATCGAACCGAACGTAGCCGCCCTCGCGTGGTTTGCCTTCTTCGCGGGCGTCGCCAGCGTCGGCTTCTACGTCCTCACCGGCATGTTCCCGCTCGAAACACGACCGGATCTGAAAGGTCGGCCGCTCGGCCTGCTGTTGCTGGCGGTCAACGTAATGCTGCTGGTCGGGTTGGTCGGCGGTGGCTTGGCCTATGGCGCCGCCAACCTGCGCTGGACAAGCCTTATCATCGTGGGCGGCCTGGCGGTCCTGTTCGCCCCGGGCCTGTTCAACGTCTGGCCCCAGCGGTGGCGCGACGGTTTGGCCGGGCTCGCCATCGTGCTGGCCGCTCTCGGTGGGTCGCTCGCCCTGCTGCTGCAGGTCGGCTCCGTTTTCACACTCTAAGAACAAAGACCGATCCCGGAGGAATTCGATGCCGTTTCCCATCAAATTCGGCTTGTCCGTCGCCGTAGCGTTGGCCGCGCTCGCAGGGTGGTTCTACATGGGCTACCTCGATCAGACCGGCCCGCAATGGGCCGTGGCGTTCCTCGGCCCCTTCATGGTCGTCAGCCTCTGGATCTTCCCCGAGGTGATGCGCTCGCGCTCCGACGGCCGCACGCCGCGCCATCAGATGAGGGAGGCGCGCCCGTGAACAAGGTATACACGGGGGACCGGACCATCGACGGGATCGTCGTGACGGTCGACGGCAAGCCGCTTCCGGAGAAGGCGGACGCCAAGCGCTACTCGCGCAACGGCTTCGAATGGAGCTACGAGGGCCCCGAGCCCGCGCAGCTCGCGTACGCGATGCTGGTCGACCACCTCGGCGACACGGTCCAGGCGGAGCGCCTCCAGCCGCAGTTCATGCGCAGCGTCGTGGCCAACTTCCAGAACGAGTGGGAGATGACGTCGGCCGACATCGACCGCGTCCTGCAGCACCTGCGCTAGGCACGCCATCGGCGCGCTCAGATCCAGGTCGACGGGCCGGCTCTGCCGCCCCGACCATTAGACGAGTTCGGAGAGGCGGATATGAGCGCGGCCACGGTGACGCCATCGAACGAACCGGCCAGGAAAGCCGGCAAGCGGACGATCCTCGACATCCGCGCCGCCAAGCGGACCGGCGAGAAGTTCGTCTACATGTCCGTTCCGGATTACACCTCCGCCCGATGGGCGGAGATGGCGGGCGTCGACGTCGCCGTCGTCGGCGATAGTCTCGCCATGGTCGCCCACGGCCATGCCAGCACCATACCGGCGACGATGGACATGATGATCCTGCATGCCGGGGCGGTGCGACGTGGCGCGCCGGACACCTTCGTGCTCGGCTGCATGCCCTACCAGAGTTACAACACCATCGACCGAGCCCTTACGAACGCCACTCGCTTCATGCAGGATGCGCTGTGTGACGCCGTGAAGCCGCAGGGTGGCAAAAGTCAAGCCCACATTCTCCGAGCGCTCGTCGACGCCGGCATCCCGACGGCGTCGCATATCGGGCTGACGCCGCATACCATCGCCAACTTCGGCGGCTTCAAGATCCAAGGCCGCACCGCCGAGGCCGCGATGAAGATCCTGGAGGACGCGCTCGCCATCGAGGACGCTGGCTGCTTCATGTTGGAGTTCGAGGCCGTCCCGGCGCCGATTGCCAAATTGATCTCCGAGCAGCTAACGATCCCGACCATCGGCATTGGTGCCGGTGCGGGCTGCGATGGCCAAATCCTGCTCGCCTACGACCTGCTCGGGGTGTTCACGGACTTCAAGCCGAAGTTCACGAAGCGCTATGCCAATCTCACCGAGGTCGCCGTCACAGGCATTCGCAAGTACGTCGAGGAGGTTAAGGCCGTGGCTTTTCCTGACGATGAACATTCTTATCGCGTCGATCAAGCCGAGTACGAGAAATTCCAGACGTTGGTCGAGCGGCGGAAGCACGTCTGAATGTAAACCTAGACCTTCGCAGGGTCCACTGCTTGCTGCTTTGAGACAAGCACTCGGATGCAACATCCGCTTCTCCGACGTGCGAGCCGTGAACGGACTGACGGCCCGAAGCCAGAATTTGCCCAAATGGCCATCCGAGGGCCAAGAAGAGGACACCCTTACCTTCTGCAGCGGGTCGGAAGCGGGTTCGGCGACGATGTCCGCTTCCTCGAATCGCTGCCCCAAAGCGGACCGGCTGAAAACCACCCATCTGAGACGTTCGTCCGGGCACTGGGCGGCGGCAGATGCTGGCCGAAAGCGGAATTGCTGCTTCGGAGCAGGTGCGCCAGAAAAGCGGACGGCCTCCTACCGACCCAACTCAGCCGCTCACCACTTCGGCTCTTGTGCCGCAAAGCGGACAAACGCTCGATCGCCCGCTAATCAGAATGCCAGGTCAGGACACCATCACGTCCATGACCCATGTCACACCGAACCGATCCGTCAGCATCCCGTAGAGTGGGGACCACGCTGAGGCGCCGAGCGATTGCAGAACCGACGCGCCCACGCGAAGCTTCTCCCATTGTGCGGTGATCTCCTCCGGCGACGTTCCGCGGACCGAGACGTAGAACGCATTCTCGCCGGGGTTCCACGGCTTCTCCGGCTGCACGTCATAGGCCATGATCCGGAAGCCCTGATCGGAAGCCACCTGGCCCCAGATCACATGCTCGGCCTGCACAGCATCCTGCGTCGCCCCAAGGTCTCCGTAGGTGACGATCGTCCGCTCGCCCCCGAAGACGGAGCGGTAAAATTCGAGCGCCTCGCGAGCCTGCCCGCGGAAATTGAGATGGGTCGTCGTCTGGACGGTCATGGCAGTCTCCGATCTGTGGGACGTGTTGTCGTGCCCTGCGACCGGGATGTACCAACCCCTTCCTGACAGAAACCGGCAGTAGGCTGATGGCACGGAGCGACCGCCTCTTCCGTCTCCTCCAGGCGATGCGCACCCTGCCCAAGCCGGTAACGGCCGCACGGCTGGCAGAGGAAACCGGCGTCTCCGTGCGCTCGCTGTACCGGGATATCGATAGCCTCCGGGCCGCCGGAGCCCGGATCGACGGCGAGCGGGGTTACGGCTACCGGCTGACCGAGGATTACGCGCTTCCACCGCAGACCTTGGATCGCCTGGAGATCGAGGCGTTGGCGATCGGCATGGCGGAAGTGCGCGCCATGGGCGACCCCGACTTGGCGGCGGCAGCGGCTTCGGTCGTGGCTAAGGTCGCAGCAACGCTGTCGGACGATCGCGAGCAGCATCTGTTCCACTGCGTGTCGAAGGTCTACCGCCCCGAGGCACGCTACGCGCCCACGCATAACCTGGGGCTGATCCGGCAGGCATGCTGGCGGGAAGAGGCGCTCACCATCCACTATACGGATGAGCGCGGTTCGGGCACGCTGCGGACGATCCTGCCGCTGGCGATCGTCCATACGGAGCGGCGACTGGTCGTTTTATCGTGGTGCCGTCTGCGCGAGGCGTTCCGGATGTTCCGGATCGACCGCATCGTCGAAGCCAGGGTCGAGGGGGGCAGCTTTCGGCCAGACCGGGCGTCCTTATTGCGCGCCTATCTGGAAGCGCTAGACAGCGAGAATGCGGCCCCGGCAGTACGATCTGGTGGCTGACCGCAGGGCGGGATATGCCAAATCCTCTGAGTCTGCTTCAACGCCCACGCTACTCGGAGGCGGACCGACCGAAATCCACCCTGAGCTGCCATTCCGGTTCCGACCCAACCCAGCCGCCTGGACCGCCATCGGCGCTTCTCCAAAGCAGCCGTTCGTCAGCCCTTCGGCAACTTCGGCTCAGGGTGGCGAGCGGACCTTGGCCCATCGTCCCGAAGCAGACGTTCCGCTCCCAGCCGATGTGCCCCGTTAGACATCTAGCAGGATCAGCTCCTATGCCGACGGGCGTCGGCTCAAGGCGCGACACCAAAGCGGACAAAGAAGCCGTCAGGATCCTGGGGTCCCGCGCTGGTCCCCAACGTGCTTGGCAAAGCGTCCCGACCGACGAGCGCCGCAGCGGGCGTTAGGGCGGCAAAGCCAGCGAGAAGGGCCAGGGCGAGAAGGGCTTGAAGGTTACGCATGATCGGACCTGTCTGTGTGTGATCCGATCATGGCAGCCGACCCTGAACGACCACATCAAAGCGATCTCGAAAATTTGAACTATCCTCCTGAAAACACCAAAGTCGCCTGGCTATAGGTCGTACAACTATTATTACAACCGGAAGGTGCATGTAGGATTATTAACTGCCATGCATCATAGACCTTCGTCGTTACTATGTAGTTTGCCTCGGCGATCACATCAAACGTAGGCCGCGGGCCGTTCGGGACGCACCCTGGCAAACTGTCCATCCGCCAGTCTGGCGCAGCTCGAAGCAGGATCTCATGACGTTCCGCGTTGGCACCCGCATACAGCTCATCACGCTGACCGCACTCGCCGGCATGGCATTGCTGATCGGGCTGGCAGGCTGGGATGTGTCCCAAACGGTCACGGAGGCGCGCGAGCTGAAGACGCGCGACCTCGTCGAGACTGCGCAAGGTGTGCTCGCTTACTTCGAGGGCGAGGAGCGCGCCGGCCGAATGAGCCGCGATGTCGCCCAACAAGCGGCCGTGGCGGCGGTTCGGGGCCTACACTACGCGGGCAGCGAGTACTTCTGGATCCAAGACATGCACCCGCGCATGATCTTGCATCCCAAGGCCGACCTGATCGGTAAGGACATCGGCGGGATCGTCGATCCGGCGGGCAAGCACCTGTTCGTGGATGTGGTCGAGCGGGTGAAGCAGTCGGGCGCGGGCTTCGTCCCATACCTGTGGCCGAAGCCCGGTCTGGATCAGCCGGTAGCGAAGATCTCCTACGTGAAAGGCTTCGCGCCGTGGGGATGGATCATCGGATCGGGCATCTACGCGGACGACACCGCGATGCAGATGCGCCCGACCCTGATGCACCTGCTCGGTGGTGCGTCCATCGTCGCGGTGATGATCGGTCTGCTGGCTATGCTCATAGGCCGTAGTGTGGTGCGGCCGGTGCGAGCCATGACGGCGTTCATGACCGGTCTTGCCGCGGGGGATCTGAGCCAAGAGGTACCGGGCGTAGAGCGCCGGGATGAGATCGGTGCGATGGCGACCGCCGCGCAGGTGTTCAAAGACAACCTAATCCGCACGCGGGCTCTAGAGGCGGAGACCGCGCAGGCACGTCTGGCCGCCGAGCAGCAGCGCAAGACCGGCATGCGGCAGATGGCCGACGGCTTCGAGGCAGCTGTCGGTGGCATCATCGGCATGGTGTCTTCGTCGGCGACCGAGCTGCAGGCCACCGCACAGACCATGACCGTCACGGCGACAGAAACCGCCAGCCAGTCCACCACCGTGGCGGCCGCCGCCGAAGAGGCGGCCTCGAACGTCAGCACCGTCGCGGCGGCGGCCGAGGAGCTGGGCTCGTCCGTCCAGGAGATCGGCCGCCAGGTTGCGGGCTCGGCCGAGCTGGCGCAGCGGGCCGTCCACGAGGCCGACCAGACCGGCACGCTGGTGCAGCAACTGAGTGCGGCCGTCTCCCGGATCGGCGATGTCGTCGGTCTCATCTCGAACATCGCGGGACAGACCAATCTGCTAGCGCTCAACGCCACCATCGAGGCGGCGCGGGCCGGAGCTGCCGGCAAAGGCTTCGCCGTCGTCGCCTCTGAGGTAAAGGCGCTGGCTGAGCAGACCGCCAAGGCGACGAACGAGATCTCCGCACAGATCGCGCAGATCCAGTCATCGACGGGACAGGCCGTAACATCGATCGGTGGCATCACCGGGCGGATCCGCGAGATCAGCGACGTTGCGACCTCGATTGCGGCAGCCGTGGAGGAGCAGGGTGCGGCGACCCAGGAGATCGTGCGCAATGTCAGCCAGGCGGCGATGGGCACCGGTGAGGTGACCAGCAACATCGCGGGCGTGGCCGGGGCAGCCGAGGAGTCCGGGGCTGCAGCCAGTCAGGTGCTGGGGGCGGCCACGGAACTGTCGCGCCAGTCCGAGCACCTCGCCGCCGAGGTGGGGCGCTTCCTCGCTACGGTGCGAGCAGCTTAACGCTGAGCTGTGGATCTGCTTCGACGGCTGGGGTACGCCGCCGATCAGGTGCCGGAGAGCGGACCTTCTGAACTCCTGCAACAGGTCGTGAGCGGGCGCGGTGGTAATGTCCGCTCTTATGCATAGCCGCCCGAAAGCGGACTGGCAGAAACCCACCCATCCCGGTCGCAGGCGACAGTCAGCCGAGTTGCCCGGAAGCGGACCATCCGAGGGCCTGCAAAGGGTGGTTTGCGGACCTCGGCCTCCGGTCTCGAAGCGGACATGCCGCAGAAGGACGATGACCGTCGCAGGCAGCCTCACTGCTACTGTCAGCTCATTATGGGCTGGAGGATCTTCATCAGCTCGACGCCTTTATGGCTTGCGAGATCTTGGGCGAGTACCGCGCCGAGGGTCGTGACCGCCGCCGTGTTCGCATCGAAGGATTCAATCCGGCGGAGAGCGGCGTCCTCCGTTCGCTGGCTGGTCCCGCCGCACGCGTCGACTGGCACGTGGACCTCGTAGCCGTTGAGTGCGGCGCCGAAGCAGGCCAGCAGCACCGCGACTTCCGTCACGACACCGCAGATCACGAGATCGTGGCGGCCGGTGGCTTTGATGGCGGCGGCAGTCGGCGCGTCGTCGAAGGCCGCCGCCATCGTGCGAATGAGCGGCTTCACATCAGCAAGCTCGGCCGCGAGCTCCGGCACAAGCCGGGGCTCGTCGGGTCCCGCCGGGACCAGGCTGACGGCCATCGGCAACTCGAAGAGCTTTCCGATCCTGGCGAGCGCAACGGCCGACCGGATCAACTTGTCCGGCGGGTTCGTCTTGCTGCTGACAATCTCCGGCTGGATGTCGAGAAACAGGATCTGGGTCGTCCCCGGTGTCATCGGGGCCTTCTTCGCCGTGATGGGATTGGTCGTCATGCGCGGCTTCCTCTCGGTTGCTAGCTCGGCGTCTATGAAGGGTTGGTCATGCCCGAGTGGGCTTGACGCACTCGAACCACCGCTCGCGATAGGCCCGGACGTGATCGACCGCCGACGAGAGCGGGCTGACCAGTCCGGCATAGCCGTCCGGCCGGACCAGGATCGCGCGGCCCGACCGGCCGAACACCGCCTCAAACCGCTTTACGTCACCCGAGGCAGGAGGCGCGATCTCAGTGAGACGGCCCTGCGGCACTGCTGCCCTCACCGCCGGTGAACACGAGCCCCCCTCCGTGACAGCGACGACGAGCGTCGGATGGGACGGGTCGAGCGTGCGATGGAGGTGCGTCTCGGTCCAGGCCGCGTCCGTCCGCAGGCGGACCAGGATGTCGGGGATGCGGTCGCCGGCGCGCAGCGAACCGTCATGCCCGTGGCTCTCGGAGAGCGGGCTGTCGCGGTAGTCGAGCGCCACCTGGCTCATGGCGGACGTGGCGTTCTCCTGCACGACGTCGGTGCCGACTACCCACGGTCCGAGGTGGTTGAACAGGGTGCGCACGATCGGGTTCTCCGTGCCGATCGTCGTCGTCAGGCCATCGGTCCGCGACAGGACGTCGCGCATCACCGGCAAACGGTCGGCCTCGTAGGTGTCGAGGAGCGCGGGCGCCGCCTTCCCCTGCATCACCATGGCGAGCTTCCAGGACAGGTTGATCATGTCCTGGATGCCGGTGTTCATGCCCTGTGCGCCGGCCGGCGAATGGATGTGCGCCGCGTCGCCACCGAGGAACAGACGGCCGACCTTCAGCCGCGGCACCATGCGGCTGTTGATGCTGAACCAGGAACTCCAGGTCAGGTCGTGGAAGCGGGCCGGGATGTGCGAGCGCTGGTCGTAGATCGACTGGAGTTCTTGCAGCGACGGCTCGGTGTCCCGCGACGGCTGGCTCGAAGGGTTCGATGCGATGAGGCGGAAGTGGTCGCCGCCCATCGGGAACAGGCCCATGAAGCCGTGCTCGGACGAGAAGATGTGGAAGTCCGTGTCCGGCAGGTCGCCGTCGATCTTGAGGTCGCCGAGGGCGTAGCTCTCCTCGCGCGTGTGGCCCTCGTACGGCAGGTCGAGCGTAGTGCGCACGAGGCTGTGGGCGCCCTCCGCGCCGATCAGCCAAGGCACCGTGACCCGCTCCAGGGTGCCGTTTGGACCCTTGAGCACGGCGGAGGCCGGCGAGGCGTCATGCGCATGGGTGTCCTGCTGGATACCGACAAGCTCCGTGTTCCATTCCGGCGTGACGCCGTGGGCCGCGCATGCCTCGCGCAGGACCCGCTCGGTCTCGGCCTGCGAGACGAACAGGATGTACGGGTAGCGGCTGTCGACGTGGGCGAAGTCGAGGTGGAAGACGCGCTTGCCGCCGCCGTAGACGCTGCCGAACCGGCCGGGGTTGCCGATGCGGACCAGCTCGTCCGCCAAGCCACGCTGGTCGAGCAGTTCTAGGGTGCGGGCCTGGACGCCGATGGCGCGCGAGGTGGTCGCGGGCGCCTCGCGCTTGTCGGTCAGGCGAACCGGCACGCCCAGGCGCGACAGTTCCAGCGCGGCGGTGAGGCCGGTCGGGCCGGCACCCACGACGAGGACGGGGTCGGACATGGTGGCTCCTTCGGTGTCAGTCTCCGGCGATCCAGGGTGAGGTCTCGTCGGGCGCCAGTTCGGGCCCGTGCGTCTCCTGCGTGTAAAGGCGCAGCCGCCGCCCGTCGGGATCGGCGAACACGACGAGCCAGGCCTGGATGGAGATGAGGACGGGCGAGCGCTCGATGCCCTCGCTGTCGAGATGGGCGGTCCAATCCACGAGCGCGGACCGGTCGCGAACCGCCAGGGTGACCGGGTCGAACCCGGACTGGCGCTCTGCTTGGTCTGGGTTCAGGCGCAGTTCGAGGTGCGTTCCGAGCCCCGGCACGTCCAGGATCACCGCGTAGAGCGAGCCGTCCGCTTGCCTGTGGTCCCACGCCTCAACCCGTACGGCGCCGAGCGCGCGCTCGTAGAAGGCGAGGCTTCGGTCGAGGTCGACGACCGGGAACTTGAGGTGATGGATGCCGTGGAGGGCTGGCTTCGCCATTGCGCGCTCCATGAGGGAGTTCCGCGAGCCTGGATGCTCGCCTATCGATCAGGTGATCGATCAATCTCATTTCTGTTAAGCGCTTAACAATGTCAAGAACGTCGACGAAAAGGCCCGCTGCTCCGCTCGTTCCGCCCGACTTCGTCCGAGAGCGCTACGCCAAGGTCCTCCCGCCCGGGGAGGTTCTCGCGCTGGAGGCGCTGTTCGTCCTTCGCGCGGGCGTCCAGGCCATCGACAACGTGGTCTCGCGCTGGCTCGGCGATGATGCGCTCACCCCCGGGCGTTGGCAGGTTCTGGCGGTTCTCTGGTCACGCGACCGGCCGGTGCCGCAACGCGAGATCGTCGAGGCGTTGAAGGTTTCCCGTGCGAACGTGTCGATGTTGGTTGAAGCCCTACAGAAGGAGGGTCAGATCACGGCGAGCCCCGACCCAGCCGACGGGCGTCAGGTTCTCGTCTCTCTCACGCCCGCAGGCCACGAGGTAACAGAACGGCTCGTGCGAGAGACGGCAGGAAAGCTGCGCAGCAGCCTCGCCCTCAGCGATGACGAGCTCCGGCTCCTAGCTGACCTTATGGCGCGCATCTTTAAGTAATACTGGTTTTCTACGATGTGGCTACTGCCAGCACGACCGCTTGGCTATGCAAACCACTCCGTAGCGCTCCCAGATCTGTTTTAAGCACCATCACACTCAAGGGTGGGCAGCCGCAAAACCACCCGTTCTGGCCGTAGGCTATACGACCACGGAGCCTGGAAGCGGACCTTGCGACCTTCTGCAACGGGTCGGCACCGGCCGCAAACTGCGGTTCGCTAAGGGCGCATCCATAGCGCACCGATGGCGCCGGTTCCCAACTGCATACCCAAACCGAACCGCGCTGGCCGTCTGCTATGGGTGGTTTGCTGCCCGTCTGCTTCTAGGAGGAAAGGCGTTAAGGCAGGCCCGGAATCAAATTTGCTGAACGGACCACGCTATCGCGAGCTGCATCAAATTCAATATCGAGCATCACTCGCCGGATGCCCCAATCAACCATGCCGATCATGTTCCTGTGATCAGCGTACAGATCATCCTGCCCAACCGGAACGGTCTTAGGTTTCACGGCGTATGTGGCCCGGGTGGGCGTCCGTTGGTCTTCAGCTCCTCATTCCTCGGATCTGACCTACTATGTACCTGCAAGGAGGTCCCATGCGCTTGAAGATCATCGCCGCGGCGGCTGTGTTGTGTGCATCGGCAGCCAGCAACGCACAGGCTTTACCGGTAGTGCCGGCTTTGGATCATGCAGCCGTGATCACGCTCGTGGGTGTGTGCGGTTGGGGCGCCCATCTCGGCCCGGCAGGCGGCTGCCGTCTCAACAATGGCTGGCGGGGCCGTTGGCGTGGTGCACATGGCGGCGCACCACTCGGTTGCCCTCCGTACACCCATCCCACCCGCTTCGGATGTCGCCACATCTAGGCTCGTGCAGGGGCAACTAGCTATACCTTGCACGGCTGGATGCACACCCGCGAACTTCAGAGTGACTGCCGCCCATAGTCACGCCTCGGCCCTAAGCCGAGGCGATTGTGCCGACCGTAATGGCGTTCGTCTGGTAGGTTACATGTATCCTTCAATCCGCTCTGTAGCCCCCTTGGTTTGGGCCCTCCTGGCTCCCGCCTTCGCTCACGCTCAGTCCCAACCGAGCGTTGATTGCCGAAAAGCGTTTAGTACGCCGGACATCGGTGTTTGCGCCCAGCGTGACTTCGATGCTGCCGATGCCCGACTGAATGGCGCTTACCAAACCCTGCAAGCGTCGATCGATAAGAGTGACATCCCGGCCGATGCCAAGGCAGATTGGCGCAAGGCGCTGGTCGAGGCACAGCGGCGGTGGATCGCATTCCGAGATGCGGAGTGCATCGTCACGGGTTTTGAATGGTATGGGGGATCGGGGCGCTCGGCCGCGGAGCTGTCTTGTAAGACCGGACTTACAGACGCGCGCACCAAACAGCTGCGCGCGCATACCGACCCAAAGTAAGCACCCCAAAGTAATCACTCCAAAGTGAGAAACGCCGATGTTGCCACAATCCCGAACTGCAACGTCGGGTCGAGCAGTGTTGGCTCTCATCCGCGAAACAGATATCGGATGCGTAGCTGAGCAATAGCCAATACCCACCCCGAGCCGACGTTGCTGGATGGCTCACAATTGGCCGCTTTCGAGAAGCTCCGCTAGCGCCCCGGGCGGCTGGC